>JADGCV010000034.1 GCA_015228815.1 Magnetococcales bacterium
CCGATCCAGCGATTCTGGAAGCGTGGAGCCTCAGAATCTTTGAGGCCCGGTCATTGGGGGATGTGTTCGAAGATCCAGAATATGACTGATCACGATTCCATCTACCATCGTCTTTTTTCCCACCCAGAGATGGTAATGGACCTGCTGGAACATTTTTGGACGCCTCCCTTCTCGCCGAACGTGATCTCTCCCGTCTGACACGACTGAATACCAAATTCACCGCCACCACGGGACAACGCAAACGGGGAAACATGACGTGGGAATTGCTGATGTAAAATCCAGGGGGAGGAATTGTAGCTTACCCAACTGTCGCATTTCTGGGCTCCACGATATCAAGTCTGTTTTTTCCATACCCAGAACTCCATCCTATTGTATCATGTTTCTTGTCGTACTCGTCGCCCCGTCATGAGGAACACCCCCGTGCGATCCCTGGATCGTCCAATGTTCAATAATCATGAATGAACATTCGGAAACGGTCGCAATGCAAAGACTGCCTCCGAATCGACCCATGGAATCTTTAGGATGCGACAATAAAAGATATTCATTGAGAAATTGAGACATGACAAGGAATACGGCATGAACATCACACAACATTCATTTCAATTACACGCCGTCGAACACCGCGACCGGACCACGTTTCGAACACAAAAAGCCAGGCTGGTTCTTGTTTTCGGGGCAGTGGCATTTTTCACCGCCAGGGACTTCATGGCAAGAATCCGGGAGATGTTTCCCGAAGCCGTCTTCGCCGGCTGCTCGACGGCGGGAGAAATCACCCCAACCGGAGTCCAGGAAGAAACCTGTGTCATAACCGCCATTGATTTTGCCCATACGGAGGTCCGGGTCGTGGCTGCGGACCTTGAACGGATGGAAGATTCCCATCGGGCGGGCCTCTGCCTGGGAACGGATCTCGCCGGGGCGGACCTTTCGGGAGTCCTGATCTTTGGAACAGGGGTACGCATCAACGGCAGCGCCCTGATCGAGGGATTGACCCGTTCCATCGGCAACGACATCCCGGTATCCGGGGGCCTGGCGGGAGATGGCGGCGGGTTTGAAAGGACCTGGGTCCTGGCCGACAAAGAAGTTTCCGACCGCAAGGTCGTCGCCGTCGGACTGTACGGACGGAGAATCGGCCTGGGACATGGCTCCTTTGGCGGTTGGAAACCGTTCGGTCCATGCCGCGAGATCACCCGGGCCTCGGGAAACATTCTCCACGAAATCGATGGCGCCTCCGCCTTGTCCCTTTATCGCCGCTACCTGGGAGCGCATGCCCGGGATCTTCCCGAATCAGGGCTTCTTTTTCCTCTGGAAATTCTCAACGAAAATCAACATTCGGTAGGGCTCGTGCGCACCATTCTGGGAATCGATGAATCCTCCGGAAGCCTGATTCTGGCGGGAGCGGTTGCGGAAAACGGCTATCTGCGCCTGATGAGCGCAAGCAATGACGACCTGATCGCGGGGGCCCGGGAAGCGGCGCGCAGCAGTATGCGCAGTCTCGATCCGAAAACGATGCCCGGTCCGGGTCTGGCCCTTCTGGTCAGTTGTGTCGGGCGAAAACTGGTGATGGGTGATCGGATCGACGATGAAATTTCCGCGGTCATCGACCAGATCGGTCCCCGCTTTGCCTGCACCGGCTTTTATTCCTACGGAGAAATCTGCCCCAAGGAAGGGATGGTGACCTGTCAACTGCACAATCAAACCATGACCGTCACCCTTCTGATCGAAGATTGACCTCCATGCATCCATTATTGAAAAATCAGTTGCGACGGGTCCTTGGAATCGAAAGACCGGAAGACATCGAAGGAATTTCATCGATTCTGGGCGATCTTGCACAACATGACGGTCTTCCCCCGCCCATCGTGGGCCTTCTCACGCGCTTTGGCTTGTTACTCGATCGTGTCGATCAAAGCTATCGCCAGTTCGATCGAGACCTCGACCTTCGCGCCCGAAGCCTGGAATTGAGTTCTCAGGAGCTGGCCTCGGCCAATGAACGCCTGCGCGAAGAAGCAGCGCTGCAGAAGTCGGCCATTGCCGCCTTGCGGGAAACCGCCAACCAACTTCTGAACAACGAAGATCACCAGGACCTGGAAAAAGACGCCGACAATCTGGATAAACTTTCCACCCTGGTGGCCCGCATCGTCGAGGAACGATCCATCGCCCAGCGGGACCTGGAACGGCAGAAATTCGCCCTCGACCAGCATGCCATCGTCAGCATTACCGATACCAAGGCGACCATTCTCTACGCCAATGACAAGTTTTGTGAAATCTCCGGCTACTCCCGTGAGGAACTGATCGGTCAAAACCACCGCCTGGTCAAATCCGAGGTCCATCCCACCACACTTTTCCAGGACATGTGGCAAACGATCACCCAGGGAAAGGTCTGGCACGGAGAGGTCTGCAACCGCGCCAAGGACGGTCGTCACTATTGGGTCGCCGCCACCATCGTTCCCCTTCTCGACCCGCAAGGACGTCCGGAACAGTACATTGCCATCCGTACCGACATCACCCTGCAAAAAACCATGGAGGCGCAACTGCTCGAACAACGGCGCTTTCTGCAAAGCATCACCGATGCCATGGGCGAAGGGGTCTACTGTCTCGACGAAGGGGGCCATTGCACCTTCATGAATCCCGAGGCGCAACGGTTGCTCGGCTGGACGCTCGACGAAATCCGCCATCGGCCCTTCCATGATGTCACCCATTACCTGGATTCCCAGGGCAATCCGTTGCCCCGCGAACGGTGCCCCATCATGCAGTCGGTCACCTCCGGCACAACCTATCGTTCCGAAAACGACTGGTTCATCCGTCGCGACCAGACCCGATTCCCCGTCGCCATCGTCTCGGTGCCATTGATGGAGAAAACACGGGTGACCGGATCGGTCAGCGTATTCCAGGACATTTCCCGACGCATGGAAGTCATCAACCTTCTGCAAACCGCCAAGGAAGAAGCGGAACATGCCAGCCTTCTGAAAAGCAACTTTCTCGCGAACATGAGCCATGAAATTCGAACACCGATGAATGGCATCATCGGATTGAGTCATTTGCTCATGCAGACCGAATTGACTCCCGTACAACGAGATCTTCTTGCCAAGATCGATCATTCATCGCGCAGTCTCCTCGGCATCATCAACGATATTCTCGATTTTTCCAAGATCGAGGCGGGAAAGTTGACGATCGAACACATTCCGTTCGACCTGACGCAACTGTTGCAGGAAATCACACCCGTCATCCAGGCGAAAATCCGGGAAAAAGGACTGGAGCTGATCTTCGATCTGAGTTCGGGACTGCCCGCGGTATTGATCGGCGACCCCCTGAGACTGCGTCAGATTCTCCTCAACCTGGTGGCAAACGCGGTCAAGTTCACCGAAAAGGGGACCATCCTGATCGCCATGAAGGAAGAGATCAAGGATCATGAAACCCTGCTGGTGGGATTCAAGGTTCAGGATACCGGGATCGGTATTCCCCCGGAAAAAGCGGCACAACTTTTTCAGCCTTTCGTCCAGGCGGACAGTTCCTCCACCCGGCGCTATGGAGGAACCGGACTGGGCTTGGCCATCTGCCGTCAACTGGTCGAATTGATGGGGGGAAGCATCTCCGTCGAAAGCATTCCCGGGTTGGGCAGCACCTTCCACTTTCGGCTTCCCCTGAAAATCGGACAACAGGCCCCCCCCGTGCAGTGCGTCCCCGAGGAAATGAACAACACCCGAATTCTCGTTGTGGACGACAGCGAAGCGGTACGCTCGATCCTGGGCGACATGCTGCGACAATTCGGCCTGGTGGTCGCATTGGCCGACAGTGGTCCGTCGGCCCTGTCGCATCTATCGACCGAAGGGTCCATTCCCGCCATCGATGTGCTCCTGCTCGACTGGCACATGCCCGACATGGACGGAGTCGAACTGTTGCAACGAATGGAGCGTCTCGGACTGCGCCGCCCATGCACGATCATGATGACCGCCCACGGACTCGAACCCATGCGCACAGCCCTGGGAAGTCATCGGGTCGCCGCCATCCTGGAAAAACCGATCACCCCTTCATTACTGTTCGAAACCCTGTTGCGTGTCCTCGAACTGCCGCAGAGGGATCGGTCCATCCGTCCGGCCCCCGTCCCGGAAACTTCTCCACGAAGATCATCGTTCGGCAACAAAAGGGTACTTCTGGTCGAGGACCACGCCATCAACCAGGAGGTCGCTCTGGGTCTGCTCGAATTGATGGGCATCACCGCCACCGTGGCGGGCAGCGGCGAGGAAGCGGTTGGGCACCTGCGGCGCCATCGATACGATATCGTTTTGATGGACATCCAGATGCCCGGCATGGATGGCTATCAGACGACCGAAATGATCCGAAGGGACCTGGCCCTTGAACGGTTGCCGATCATCGCCATGACGGCGCACGCCATGGCGGGAGACCGGGAACGTTGTCTCGCCGCCGGCATGAACGATCATGTGGCCAAACCCATCGATCCGGGCATTCTGCAACAGGTACTGACCCGTTGGCTCGACGATGATGCGACCCTCCACCCCCTCCCTTTTCCAATCATTGAACCCATCCCTTCGCTACCCGTCATCCCCAGCGACGACTCCATCGTTTTTCCCGACACCATTCCCGGCATCGAACGGGACCTGGCCCTGTCGAACGTCAGCGGCAATCGGGTTCTCCTGCACAGGATATTGCGCAATTTTGCCGACCAGCACGCACAAAGCGATGAACGTCTTCGGGAGTTCTTTTCCCTGGGGCAGTGGCGTGATCTCAACCATGCGGCCCACGCCATCAAGGGAACGGCCGCCACCATCGGCGCGGCAACCCTGGCGCAAATCGCCGGGGAAATCGAATCGATCGCCAATCGGCCCGAGGCAATCGTGAACGACAAGAATGCCTTCGACGCCCTGCTGAATCGATTCTCGACGATATTGGAAACGGTCGTCGGCGGAATTCGCGCCGCCATGGAAGATCGTGGAGGAAGAAACGAATCGATGCCGCTCCCGGATCACCCCGCCCCTGTCGATCCCGAACAATGGCGCCTGGCCCGTTCGTTGGCGGCCCGACTGGCACACCTGTTGACCGGAAACGATCCCGCCGCGGAAGAAATGGCGGAACAATTGCAGCGTCTTCTGGCAGGCACTCCCATGGAAACGACATGCCGAACCGTTCTCCATCATGCCGCCGCCTTCGATTTCTCCGATGCCATCCAGGCACTTGAGGTCCTGAATCACACACTCGACCATCACAGAAAGGAGGACCATGAACCGCCTCCCAGGAAATGAAGCGAAATCCTTCATCCGGCGTTTACTCTTCCAGGAACCGATGCGTTTTCTTCTTCCGATGATCTTCCTGTGCGCTCCTCCAGTGGCATTGGCGGAGGTCATCACCCTGCGGGCCGACTCCTGGTGTCCCTATAATTGCGACCCGGAATCGGACCGGCCAGGCATCCTCATCGAAATCGCCAAGGAGATTCTTGGTCCCGCCGGTCATTCCATCGATTACCGGCTCATGCCGTGGAGCCGAACCCTGAACGAGGTTCTCAAGGGGAACATTTCCGGAGCGGTCGGCGTCATCCCTTCGGAAGCCCCCGAACTGATCTATGGCGCCAATCCGCTTGCCTACGACAAACCCGGCTTTGCCTTCAACAAGGGAATGGAATTTTCCTATCGCGGTCCATCCTCGCTTGATCCCTTCAGAATCGCGGTCATCCGGGATTATCATTACGACGACGGCGAAATCGATGCCTATTTGCAGGCCCATCAAACCGATTCCACCCGCATCCAGCCCAACGCCGGCGATAATGCCGGGATGGCCAATCTGAAAAAATTATTGTCCCACCGCGTAGACCTTGTCCTCGACAGTCATGATGTCCTCGCGCATCTGGTGCATCGGCATCACCTTGGACAAAAGGTCGAACTTTACGCGATCGATCGGTGGACAGGAATCCATATTGGTTTTTCTCCCGTCAAACCCGAATCCCGGAACCTGGCCAACCTTCTGTCCTCCGGTATTCCATCCCTGCGTCGGCAGGGAAGACTGGCTGAAATCTTCGCCCGCTATGGCCTTTCGGATCGTCAGGAGCCATGACGAATGATTTTCCAGGAGGCTCCCTGACGATGAGACAACACGCCATGTTCCGATGGGGCCCGATTCTTCCATTCTTCAATGCGGGTCACCGATGAACCATCCGATCATTCCAGGAATGCGCCGCTCCCTGATCGTCACGTTCACTTTGTTGATGCTGGCGTGTGCCCTCGTTCTCATCCCGTTGTTGACCGGCTTTCAGATATGGAAGGTTTATCTTCGTGAACTCAACCATCAACAGGAAACCCTCCTGGCCATGGGTGATGCCTTCCGTCATCCCCTGGAGGTTGCGGTCTGGAATGAAGATTCGGTCAGCATCGAGGCCCAACTGGGCAGCATCGTCCGTTTCCCAGGAATCGCCCGCGCCCGTTTGACGACCGATATTGGAGGCGCCACCGAAGGGACGATTTTTTCCGCCGGGATGCCGTCCACCGGGGGAAAACGACTCTTCATCCGCCTGCATGAGCCTCATGAGGTTGCCAATCGACGCATTCTGGGCGAACTCGAACTGGAGGCGAACCGATCGGTCCTCAACGAAAAACTGACGAATGAAGCCTATGAAATCGTCATCCTGGCATCGTTTCAGGTCTTGTGTTTAAGTCTGCTTCTGACCATTGCCGTGCGCCATCTGGTTTCAAAACGGATCGCCCTTTTGGCGCGTCAGGTCGAGCGACTCGGTGACAATCTGGAGTACCAGCCCCTGTCGGAGGCCGAAAGTCCCGATGAACTGGGACTCCTGGCCCAGGGGATCAACCGGATGCAACTGCATCTGCAACACAATTTCACCGAAATGAAACTGTTGAACGATCAGATCCAGCAGCATCGGGATCGACTGGAGGTTCTGGTTCAGGAACGAACCACCGCCTTGACAGTGGCCAATCAGGAATTGGCCGCGGCCCGGTTGAGCGCCGAAATGGCCAATCGCATCAAAAGCGATTTCCTGGCCAACATCAGCCATGAAATCCGTACCCCGATGAATGCCATGGTCGGATTCGCCCATCTGATGCTGCAATCGGAACTGACACCGCGACAACACGAAAACATGCAAAAAATTGACGATGCCATCGGCAATCTGATGAAAATTCTTGGGGATCTGCTTGATTTCTCGAAGATCGACGCGGGAGAACTCGCCGTCCATCCCGTTCCCTTCAACCTGATGGAAATTCTCGGGACATTGCATCGTCATGCCCTGGCCAAGGGGCTCAAGAAAGGACTGAATGTCAATCTCGATGCAGCGACAGATTTGCCCCGAACCCTGATCGGTGATCCCGTGCGACTGGGACAGATCATGCGCCATCTGGTCGAAAATGCCATCAAGTTTACCAGCCAGGGTGCCATCCAGCTGGTCGTCCGGGGCGACATCACCCCGGATCATGTTTTTCACCTTGATTTTTCGGTACGGGATACCGGAATCGGGATTGGTGAAGAACAAATGGCGCACCTGTTCCAGCCCTTTTCCCAGGTCGATGGTTCGTCCACGCGCCGGTTTGGTGGAACGGGACTGGGACTGGCCATCTGCCGGCATTTGCTGGAGCTGGTCGGCGGAGACATTCGTGTCGAAAGTGTACCCGGAGTTGGCAGCACCTTTTTCGTGCGGATTCCCTATCCTGTCTGTACCATGGAACATCCCATGCTCGTTCCGGAATCGCCCAACGCACCTCCGGACGAGGAACGCTTTGCCAGCGGCAAGATCCCTTGCCCGGCAGCCGGAAAAGTCCTTCCTCCGGAGGCGGCAACCGTCGCCCAGGCAGAAATTCTCATGGACCGTTTGGAATTTCTGATGCAATCGGCCGATCCCGAAGCGGGAGACTGGGCGCGGAAACTGGCGGATCTTCTTTCCACGACCACGGTATCCAGTAAGGCGAATGTGGTGTTTCAACTGGCCAACGATTTTGACTTCGACGAAGCCATCAACGCACTCGGATCTCTGCGTCGGCTGTTGACGGAGTCGTCCAGGGTTTGATTCCGGGTAAAGGATGCGCCCCGGATACATATACGGTCTTTAGGAGAATCCCGCGATGGAAGCGAAAAAAACACACATCCTGCTCGTCGATGACGAATTGATCAACCTCAAGGTCCTGTCCAACCTTCTCCACGAATCCTATTCCATCAGCGTCGCCAAGGATGGACCCCAGGCCCTGGCGCGAATCGACACCGGTCCTCTTCCCGACCTGATCCTCCTCGATGTCATGATGCCCGACATGGACGGACTGGAGGTCTGCCACCGTCTGAAACAAAACGCCGCCACCGCCGACATACCGATCATCTTCGTGACCGCCCTGGGACAGCCACACAATGAAACCCGTGGCTTCGAAGCCGGGGCGATCGACTACATCACCAAACCGATTTCACCTCCGGTCGTGCAGGCGCGAATCCGGACCCATCTTGCCCTGATCGAAACCCGACGCGCCTTGCGCGAACACAATCTGGAATTGGAACGTCTGGTCGCCTTGAGAACCAGGGAGGTGGTGCATACCCAGGATGTGACCATTCGCGCCATGGCCTCGCTTGCCGAAACCCGCGACAATGAAACCGGAAACCACATCCGCAGGACGCAACACTATGTGCGGGCCCTGGCGCGGCAACTGAGTACACATCCCGCGCATGCCTCCTTCCTGGATGAGCGCACCATCGAGCTGCTCTTCAAATCGGCGCCACTGCATGACATCGGCAAGGTCGGCATCCCCGACGCCATCCTGCAAAAACCGGGAAAACTGACGGCGGAAGAATTCGCGATCATGAAAAAACATCCCGAATTGGGCAAGGGGGCCATCCTGGCCGCGGAAGAAGATCCCGAACAAAACCCGATCTCATTTCTCCGTTTCGCCCGGGAAATCGCCTTCAGTCATCATGAAAAATGGAACGGTTCCGGATACCCCCTGGGACTCTCGGAAAACGACATTCCCTTGTCGGCCCGTCTCATGGCCCTGGCGGATGTCTATGATGCCCTGATCAGCCGCCGGGTCTACAAACCCCCATTTTCACACGAAAAGGCCGTCGAAATCATCATGGACGGCGGCGACCGCCATTTCGATCCCGATGTCCTGGCCGCCTTCCTGGCCCAGGAAGAAACCTTCAAAAAGATCGCCGCCACCTTCAATGACATTCCGGGACAACACAAAACACCCTGAGTTTCCACACCCACCCATCCTGGCAATAATGTCCGGATAAACGATAGGGAAAAATTTCGAGGGTCACATCCCTTGGAATTACATTTTACCAATGTTATTGCATTTTCCCATGTTCTTCGTCAGGTGGCCACCTGGGACCGCCCCCCCGATTTGGCGCGATACAAGGCGGCATCCGCCTTTTCCCACCAGGACGCCAGGGAATCCCCCTTTTCCCATTGGGCCAGACCAATGCTCACCCCCAACCTTTTCCCTTCCGTCACCCCAATGTCAAGCCCCCGCACCGACTCGCAGATTCGATTCATGAGTCCATGGGCGTTGTGCAACGACGTATTGGGTAACACAAGTGCAAATTCATCCCCACCCGTTCGCGCCAACAGGTCGGCATCGCGAATGATGTTGGAAAAGGTACGCGATACCCTGCGTAACACCTCATCCCCCTCGCCATGTCCCAGAGTATCGTTGATCTCCTTGAAATAATCCAAATCCAGACAGCCCAGGACCAGCGGCGCCCCATACCGATCCGCCTGGATCCGCTCCTGTTCCGCCCGTTCCATGAATACCCTCCGGTTCACCAACCCCGTCAGGGCATCCTTGCGCGCCTGCTCGTACAAATCTTCATAGACCAAGGCCCGCTCCAGTGGAACACGCAAATCATCGAGAACCGACTCGACCTCCTCCAGATTGCCATGACCGCGGGAAACATCGAGCCGATGCATCAACAACAGGCTTTCGTTGCCTTCCTCATCAAGACTCCACCGCTGAAAAAACAACCCAAGCCCCTCCACCCGATCCCGCGCCTCGGAATCCTCCGGGTCCTCCAACAAACGCAGCGCCACCTCCAACAATTTCTGTCGGTGCGGACCATGGCAGGAACACGCGGCAGGATTTCGTCCCCTTCCCGAATGACGATAGGCCACCAGATCATGGTCGATCCTGGGTGACAGCCAACGTGAAAACGCCTCCAACATCGAATCCAGATCCAACGTTTCGCCCAACTTGCGATGCAGGTCGTACACCCGCGAAAGGCGAATGGTTTCCCTTTTATAATCCTCGATCTCCTCCTGTAGATCGGTCGGATGCCTTGCAAACAGCAGCGGATTGATGTTCCGCGTCCGGCGATTCGAAAGCGATACGCTCATGCCCATGGGACCCATCCCTCAGTGTTTGTCCGGGTTCATGCTCCACACGTCATGGAACCCCGAATCCTTTTCCCCAAGCCCAATGTTCAACACCAGTATCTATCGGGGATTGCCAAGTTCGTGCCAAAAGAATGCACCGCGAAACGGGAATCAAAGAAACGGAAAGCATGTATTTTTATCAATATTTATCAATAAGATACAAACAAGAAGCCCCGGAAGACGCGCCGTGATCGAAGCGCGGACGTGATGGGGAAGGGTGTTATTTCCGTCAGGAGGGAGGGCGCGCAAAAAAAAAGGTGGGGATATTTTTCCCCACCCGGCAATGAATGAACGTCAACAAAGGAAGGAGCGGCTATTGCAGGAGCTGCTGAACCCGGGAAGATGAAAGTTTGTCGCCCTGAGTCTGGAGTGCCAGATTGGCCTGGGTGCGAAGAGAAAGGGCAATAAAGTTGGAGGCATCGTCGGCCATGTCGGCATTGAGAATGCGCCCCCCCGGAAACGCCAGGGATTCGGACAGGCGCGACAGGGTATCGGCGACATGGATCAACTGCGTTTGCGCGGAGCCCATTTCGCCGCGTTGATCGCTGATCCGTTGCAAGGCTTCGCTGGCGGCATTCAGAACGGTCTCGGCCCCCTCCTGGGTGGTGATGTCCACGGAGGCCATCACATCGGTAAGGTCCTGCAACTGGACCTGGGTCTGATTTTCGGGCTCGGAGCCGCTCTGGAACGACAGGGTTTGGTCGGTTGCCAAAGGATTGATGTCGTTGTAACTGGTTTCGGCAAGGATCGCCTGTATCTGGCCCTGGATGGCCTCCGCCTCTTCCTGAAGGCTTTGCCGGTCGGAATCGCTGGCTCCGGCATTGGCGCTTTGGACGGCGAGTTCCTTGATTCTTTGCAAACCATCCTCGATTTCACCCAGGGCGGCATCGGCGACCTGCGTCAGGGAAATGCCATCGTTGACCTCCAGTCGCGCCTGACCCGCCCCCTGCATCTGACGGGTAAACCGGTCGGCGATGGCGATCAGGGCGGCGCTCTCGAAGCCCTGACCGGTCTTCAAACCGCTCCCGAGTTGTTTGAAGACCTCGCCGATGGATTTCAGCGTCGGATCGGTTTTTCCGGCAAGATTTTGCAGTGCGATACTGCTGGTTGCGATCATGGCCATGATGGTTCTCTCTTTCTCCCCTGACTCGCTTTCCGCATCGACCGGTGGGTGAGGAGGTGGACCGAAGGGGATCCGAGTCCTTGTGACAGCCTACCCACCTATCCAGTTTAGCGGATTATTTATCGATGGTCCAGAAAAACCGCTTTGGGAGCACCCCGGGACGGTCCTGGTTTCATCAACGGACATGCAATTTGGATGCAATTTCTCCATGATTCGTGACACTTTTTTTCCATGCGGGCGCAAGGCGATTAATTATTTTGTCTTTTCAATAGGTTGGAAACACGATCACGATTGGTTTCCCATGCCGTTTTTCGTCACGGACCAGGTTTCAATCCGGCAATTGTTGCCACGAACTTGATGATGACGGCAGATTTTTCCCCTCTTCCCCAAGGCCGATCCGGAGACACCATCGGGCGATGATACATCGATGGCATCCGGGCTTCCGCGCCGTACAAACATAACGCCCATGAAGGATCAGCCAATGATGGGCGTGACGGAGAAATTCCCCGGGAATTTTTTCGAGCAATTCCCGCTCGACCGTCAGGGGCCGGTTTCCCTGGGCAAGGCCCAACCGCCGGGACAAACGAAAAACATGCGTATCCACCGCCACGGTCGGATGACCGAAACAGACATTCAGGACGACATTGGCCGTTTTCCGCCCCACCCCCGGCAATGCTTCCAAGAGGATTCGATCGTCGGGAACGGCGCCACCATACCGCTCGACAAGGATCCGACTCAACCCCAGAAGATGCCGCGCCTTGGCATTGAACAGTCCCAGGGTGCGAATCAGGGCGGCAATCCCCTCTTCCCCCAAGGCCACCATATCCTCGGGCGTGGGCGCGGCGCGAAAAAGAGCCTTGGTTACCCGATTGACCGCAACATCGGTAGACTGCGCCGACAACACCACCGCCACCAGATGTTGAAAAGGGGTCTCGGAATGCAATTCGCCTTTCGGTTCCGGATTGGCTTCCCTCAAGGCGGAAAACAATGCGATGATATTTTCGTGGTCCATGGCCGTTTCGCAGATCAAAATGCCCGGCAAGACCTGCCGGTGAGGATGATAAAGTCAAAAACAAAACCCTGGGGGCAATCCCCCAGACCCTTTTTTTCTTTCAATAATTTTTTCCGAGACCCGATGACATGCCGCATCACTGTTACCCTCTTGTGTGCCCCCTCGACTGCCCCGGCGCCTGCGCCCTGGAAGTCACCGTCGCCGACGGTCGGATCCATGCCATTCGCGGTCGCGGCGACCACCCCTTCACCCAGGGGTTGATCTGCGGCAAGGTTTCCCGCTACCGCGACCTTCAGGAAGGACCACGCATCCTCTACCCCATGATCCGAACCGGCGCCAAAGGATCGGGACAATTCCGCCGCGCCAGCTGGGACGAAAGCCTCGACCTGGTGGCCCGACGCCTCGAAACCATCATGAAACACACGACCCCGGAAGCGGTCTTCCCGTTCTTTTATGGGGGGACCATGGGCATCGTGCAACGAGGGGCCATCGAACGACTGACCCATCGGGCCGGATTTTCCCGAATGTCGGGAACGATCTGCTATCCCATCGGCTTTTCGGGATGGCAGGCCGGGGTGGGCCGCGCCGTTGGTCCCGACCCCAGCGAAATGGCCACAAGCGACCTGGTGATTCTCTGGGGAATCGATGCCGCCGTCACGCACATCAGCCTCATGGGCCATGTCAAGAAAGCCAGGAACCAGGGAGGTCGTCTGATCGTCGTCGATCCCTATCGCAGCCGAACCGCCCGACTTGCCGACGACCACATCCAACCCCGCCCCGGAACCGATGGCGCCCTGGCCGTGGCAATGATGGGGGTCTTGTTGCGGGAAGGACTGGCCGATGCCGATTATCTGGCGCGTCGCACCGATTTCGATCCCCTCCTTGACCGTCATCTGCGGGAGAAACCCCCCGAATGGGCCGCGGACATCACCGGCATGGATCCCGAGACCATTCGATCCCTGGCCCGCCGTCTGGGAACGGCCCGCGCCCCCTTCATCCGGATCGGACTGGGAATGAGTCGCCAGTTCAACGGTGCGGTCAACGTCCATGCGGTCTCCTGTCTCGCGGCGATGACCGGGGCCTGGGACCGGCCTGGGGGCGGAGCGCTCTTCGCCACCGGAGACGCCTTTCACATCCAGGGAGAACCGGTACGCCAAACCCGCCTGATGGCGCAACCTTCCCGCATCCTCGACATGAGCCGTCTGGGACCGATGTTGACCGGCCCCAACCTTGATCCCCCCATCGGCGCCCTTCTGGTATTCAACGCCAATCCCGCCGCATCCTGCCCCGACCTGAACCAGGTCCATCGCGGACTGCTCCGGGAGGACCTGTTCGTCGTGGTCCATGAACAGGTCATGAGCGACACGGCCCGCTTCGCCGACGTGCTCTGGCCCGCGACCACGTTTCTGGAAGAGGACGATCTTTACAAATCCTACGGTCAATACACGCTGCAAATCGGCAAGGGATGCCTCCCTCCCCGAGGAGAAGCCCGATGCAATCATGATGTGGTCAACGCCCTTGCCATGGCCCTGGGTTACAACGAAGCGGCATTCCAGGGAACCAGCCTGGAACGGATCGACCAGGTGCTTGCCGCCTCCGATTATCCCCCCCGTGAAACCTGGGAAAACCAGGGATGGCTCGACTGCCGCCCGCCGCGGGAAGAACGGCAATTCACGACCGCATTCCCAACCGCGGATGGCCGGTTTCATTTTTATCCCCACTGGACCGACCCCGCCATGCCGTCGATGCCCGACCACTGGCCGGTCAATGCCCGCGACCGGCAACCCCCGGGAAATCCGTACCCCCTCGACTTCATCACCCCCCCTTCCCTGGACACCCTCAACTCCACCTTCGCCCATCTGCCGGAAGGACGGCGGACCTGGGAACCGCCCCGATTGTGGATCCATCCCGAGGATGCCCGGTCGCGCAACATCGAGGATGGCCAATGGGTCAGCGTGACCAGCGCCACGGGCCGTCTGACCCTGAAGGCGACATGGTCCGACGCGGTCCGTCCCGGCCTGACACTGTGCCATGGGGTGCCTCGGGGCTCGATGTTTCGGGAAGGAATCTCCCTCAACGCCCTGACGTCAGCCGATTCGGTGGCGCCGGTGGGGGGGGCCGCCTTTCACGATAACCGGGTGGAGGTAACCGCCCTTGATCCCGCATCTGTCCCAGCTTCTGGGCCAGACGTTGCGCACTCTTCGGAGAATGAAAAAAAATTTCGGGTTCGATCGCGTTTTCATGGCGATGGCGAATAAATTCCAGGACAGCCAGGAACAAAGCCGCACCCACCGCATCCGCCACGCAATCCCAGACATCGACAAAACGCCCGGGAACATAGTATTGATGCCATTCATCGGTGATTCCGTACATGGAAGCATACACCCAGGCCCAGATCCAGGGACGGCGAAAAAAGGGCCATTGTCGCAACATCAGCCAGGTCGATGTTGCCAGAATGCCATAGGCGACCATATGAATCACTTTGTCCTGGAATGGAAAATCGGGCAAAGGGACCTCGACCACCCCCGAGGAAAGGTAGTAGATCCAGGCCGAATAGGACAAAGTGGCCAGGGTCCAGAAAATACGCATCGAAACTTTTGGATAATCGGAAGACGTGGCCATTTATGAATCGATACTCCAACCCCGCGGGGCATCTGGTAACGGGACTTTCCGGAAAGATTCTTCATCCGGAAGAACGACAATGGATTATGGAACACAAGCCGGCGGGTGTCATTCTTTTTTCACGCAACCTGGGTACTTTGGATGAACTCGTCCCATTGATCCAGTCGATCCGGCTGGCCTCGGATCCGCCACCAACCGTGTGGCTGGATCAGGAGGGGGGACGGGTACAACGACTCCGGACCCCGCTCACCCGTTATCCCACGGCCCAGGCACTGGGCACGCTTCATGAACAGGATCCCGTCCGCGGGGCACGACTTGCCCGACTGTGGGGGACCCTCGGAGGACGGGAATTGCGTACACTGGGGATCGGAGTCAACTGCGCCCCGGTCCTGGATCTTCGGGAACCGGGGGCCCACCCGGTCATCGGCGATCGCTCCTTCGGAAGTGAACCAGAGACCGTCATCGCCCTGGCCGGGGCCTGGCTCGATGGATTTTCCAGGAGCGGTGGCATGACCGTGGGAAAACATTTTCCAGGCCATGGCGCGGCCCAGGTCGATTCCCATCGCCAACTGCCGGTGATCGATCGGGACCGGACAGGACTGGAAAAGAGGGAACTGGCCCCTTTTCGCCGACTCGCCGCCAGGCTGCCGGCGATGATGACGGCCCACCTTGTCGCCCGTGGACTCGATGATCTTCAACCCGCAACCTGGTCCCCGGTCATCATGACCGGTCTCTTGCGCCGCGAATGGGGCTATCGCGGTCTTTTGGTTTCCGACGCCATCGAAATGCAGGCCCTGGATGGTCCCCTCGATCAAAGGACCCGACGGGCGATCCGGGCAGGGTGCGATCTGGTGCTTTGCTGTACCGGCAGACTGGAAGACAATGAGACGGCGCGCCTGGGAATCAAAGCCGCCCTGGAGGACCTTGCGACCACATCCGAAGGCCCAGGTCCGGTGCATGATGCCACGGAGATCGCAAAAATGCTCGCCCCCTTCCGCATCCCCCCCGGCAACTGGCGCCAATTACTGTCCGATCCCGAATACCGTCGCGACCGCGCCGAGCTTGAAACCCTCGCCGATGACGCACTGGGAGCGGATCCCACCGCTCCGTCGTAGATTCGGCGGTTGACCCGAAAGAAAAAACAAGAGACACTCTCCTCCAGGACCACCATAATCACCAGGGAAGCGATCACCAGCCATGTCCTTCGGAAGTCATCACAAACCGCTCCAGCTCCGCCAGATCTCCAAGGAACGACGCATCGTCATCACATGGTCCAGCGGCGAGACGTTCGACTATACCATGGAATTTCTTCGGGTCATGTGCCCATGCGCCAAGTGCAGCGGACATACTCCCGACCAGGCGCAACTGATCGATGGCAAACAGGATGTCACCATTCAGGCCATCACTCCGGTCGGGCACTATGCCGTCAAGTTCACATTCAGCGATGACCACGACAGTGGCCTTTATTCCTGGGATACGCTCCACGAACTGGGTACTCGACAGGAAACCCTCTGGCAGGCGTACCTGGAAGCCCTCGAAAAAGCAGGAAAGCGCCGCAAGCCATCGATCATTCCCATCAAGATGGTCTGAGACGAACGAGTACGCAATCTCCGCACGGAAAAAGAAAATCTCTTGCCCTGTCTCGGGAACCAGGGCACAATGCGCCTTCGATACGCCAAAGTCCCCATCGTCTAGTGGCCTAGGACGCTGGCCTCTCACGCCGGTAACACGGGTTCGACTCCCGTTGGGGACGCCAATAAGATCAACAAGTTAGAAAAGAAATCCTCCCGAAATTCCCCCGCATCTCCAAAATATCTCCATAATACGGTCTGAAACCGACTGTGTCGCTTCCTGGAGGGAATTCCCAGGATCCTTCCACGAAAATCTAAAGCAACTTCACCAGCGCCGCCACGACACCAACGGCAATGACCATCAGGCTCCCGAGCTTGATCACCATGCGTTGCTCCAGTTCCTTGATGTCCCGCTTCAATTCCGTTCGGACCAACTCAATCTTGGCATCGAGTTCCTTGAACCGAACTTCAACCTTCGCGTCCAGTTCCTTGATGTCTCGCTTCAACTCGGCACGGACCGAGTCGATTTTGACATCAAGTTCCTTGATGTCCCGCTTCAATTCCGTTCGGGCCAACTCAATCCTGGCATCGAGTTCCTTGATGTCCCGCTTCAATTCCGTTCGGGCCAACTCAATCCTGGCATCGAGTTCCTTGATGTCTCGCCGCAAGCCGGCATCGACCTCGGCCAAATCCCTCTTGGTGGCCAGCCGGTCCTCGATCAGGGTGACGAGGGCCTCGGCCTGGATGGCCGCCTGCCGCTCATCGACCCCGGCATCCCTCAGTTTCTTGACGTAGGTATAGGTATCAAATGCAATCGCCTGGGGCATCGGTCGCTCCTCTTGAACGGTTCCAGTCACCACTCATTCTATCCCTCTAATGAAGAAACTTGACAACCGTGGCGATCGGGAAGCAGTTTGAGGTTCGGGAACGCCCTCGGCCTTGATTTAAATTTACCTTCGAAATCATCGAGTATGACGATTTTCAAGCCATACCGTTCGATGCCCTTTGCCTATTCCAGAACCGAACGTTTTCCCCGGCATCATTTTCCATGATTTCACCTTGCCCGTCCATCGGAATTTCACCAGGGACCCCGGTCCGAGTAGAAGAAAAACGGGAGAAAAGATCCGTGACTCCATTGCCACGCTTGTTGTATCCTTGAAGGAGTGTTGCGATAATACGTCACAATCGTCTATAAATTTATTTTAACACAGTCAAACTAGTGTTTTTGCAGATCGGGATCCGTCTTTAGAATTCGTTTCTCCGTGGCATTGAGCCAACAGCGACCAGGAGCTGCCATGAAGCCTTCATTTTTCAGTCTGGGGCTGTTCGCGGTTTTCATACTCCTGAAAATGACGCAACCGGGCTGGAGCCTTCCCGAGGAACCGGAGGTTCTGAAAGGATTGGCCTTTTCCGATCCCGACGCGATTCTGGAACAGACGGAGGAATGGAAACGCCAGCCGATCCGTCATCAGGAAAGTGACCGGGGCGTTGAAGTGGCGCTGCTGTTGGACCAGAACATCCATCCGGGTTTGCGGCCCCTGGTGGAAGAGTTTTCCCGGAATCACGGGATCCGGGTTTCGGTGCGCGAAGGAACGTGTGGCCCCGCCGCCGAGGGGATCCGGCGCAAGGAGGTGGATATTGGCGGATCCTGCTGTCCCGCCGGGATCATGGACCGTCTGCCCGGACTTCGTTGGCATACCATCGGCATCTCGCCGATGGCCATCCTTGTCCATGCCTCCGATCCGGTGGAATCACTTCCGGCGGCGACGATCCGGGATATTTTTCGGGGAACGTTGACGCGATGGGGGCAGATACCGGGAGTTGGCGAACATTTTCCCAGGGACAGCATCATCCGTCCGGTCACCCGGCTCCATTGCAAAACCCGACCGGGACACTGGCGACTGATTCTGGACAACGAAGATTTGTTTGGTCCCCGGGTCAAGGAAGTCGGGACCATTCTCGACATGGTGATCAGCGTGGCGAACAACCATGGCAGTATCGGTTATCTTGAAAATTGGGAAATCATCAATGATCCCAAGTATAGAACATCGGTCCGAGCCATTCGGGTCGATGATCGGGACCCTCATGACCCCAAGGCCGTGGCCTCTGGAAAATATCCCTTCTACTGGGTCTATAACGTCTCCACCTGGACCTCCGCGGCCACAGCCAATCCGAAAGCCCAGGAACTGGTCCGTTTTCTCCTGGCCCAGGCCCACCGGATCAATCCCGAGCATCATGTGGTTCCAGCCAGCGAACTGAAAAAACAGGGATGGAAATTCAAGGACGACGAGCTGATCGGAGCGCCATGATGGCCTCCATTTCCGAAACACCCAACAAATTCTGGCCGATCCTTTGGCGAAGAACGACCTTGACCGCCAAGGCGTTGTTCGTGTCGATCACGATGGGTTTGGGATTCTGGATTTTGACCGACCTGTGGCAATCGTCGTTGCTCCGCGAAACCTTCCGCCAGGAACAAATGCGCACCCTGGAAATCCAGGCACATCATGACCGCCTTCTTTTCGATGAATTCATCAGGAAACAGGAACAATCGGTACGACTGTTATCCCATCTGGCCCCGCTGATCGACTGGACCAGGGAAAAAAGGGAAGAATGGCGTCAGCCCCCGACTTCCATTCGCTCATGGAATGGGGAAAATCGACCCCCATGGTTGCCGCTTCCATCGATCATGCGCCATTTGCTCGCATCATCATTCATGTTGTTACTGGATGACCGGAAAAGGGTTCGGGAATTCTTTACCATGGACGAATCGCGCCTGGAACTGCCGGACAGCGTCACGAAGACATTGATTCCACACCTCCTTGGGACAGACGAGCACAGCCATATCGTCTCCGACGGCGATGGAACGATTTATCTGATCAACGGCAGTGGAACCCTGGGCAGGAAAAGTTCCACGCAACCGGATGCGTTCATTGTATCGGTCATCGCCATGGACGATCATTTTCTCACCCTTTTCCATACCCGTTCCAACTCGGACAGCATCGTGGCCCTGATCAACGGTAACGATACCAAGGTGTTTGCAAGTGATCACCCTGAGAAAATTCATGTCGGGGCCACCCTGGAACAACTTGAAAAAAAATACGATGTGTTCGGAAAAAGATTTCTTGATTACAACTTTTCCATCGATGTCCCCATCCATTTTGCCACCCTGGTCTCCAAGGATGACCTGTCCCGGATCATCAACGAGGTCATTCATGACGAGCGCAAAAAACGGGCGATTGGTTATTGGACACTTTCGTTGGTATTCTTTGCGCTGGTTTTCTTCCTGACCCGGAAATTGACGACATTCACCGAAGGGATGATCGGAAGCGCCATCGCCCAATTGGGACTGAAAAAACAAAATGTCGCCAAAGGGGACCAATTATTGATCATGGGCGAACAATTTCAGTGGATGATCGACGAGATCCTCCGCTCCAGACGGCGTGAAATCGCCCGACAGGAGGAATTGCAAGACACCAATTTTGCCTTGCAACAATCCCTGATCGTCGTCAAACGGACCCAGGCGCAACTGGTCGAGGCGGAAAAGATGGCCTCCCTGGGCAACCTGGTTGCCGGGGTCGCCCACGAAATCAACACCCCCGTCGGATCGAGCGTCACCGCCGCCTCCTTTCTGAAACAGGAAAGTCAAAAATGCGCCGCCCATTTTTCCGATGGCACCTTGAAAAAATCCGAACTGGAAAACTATTTCCAGGATGTCACGGAATCGACGCAGATGATTTTGCAAAATCTGAATCGGGCTGCGGACCTTGTACGAAGTTTCAAACAGGTTGCCGTGGACCGTACCAGTGAAACAAAACGAAAATTTCGTCTCCATGAATGCATTCAACAGACATTGCTCAGTCTTCGTCCCCATTTGAAGAAGACGCGACACAAGATCACCGTCGATTGCCCCGAGACTCTGGAAATAACCAGTTTTCCAGGGGCATTTTCCCAGGTGGTCAGCAATTTTGTCGTCAACTCCCTCATGCATGGCTTCCATGAAATCGAGGAGGGAGAGATTTTCTTCAGGATCGAACCGCGTCATCAAGAAGTTCTTTTCCAATATTCCGACAATGGCCATGGAATGGACGAGAGTGTCCGACAACGTGTGTTCGAACCCTTCTTCACGACGGCACGGCATCGCGGCGGCAGTGGTTTGGGAATGCACATCGTTTTCAACCTTGTCACCCAAACCTTGAAAGGAACGATACGCTGCATCAGCAATCCAGGTCAGGGAACCCTGATGGAGATCCACCTTCCGCTGGACCCCGACTCCTGCCAGGAGGAAACATCATGACCGCGGAAGCCCCCCTTTTTTCCATCGAAGAGTCCCACGCCACGGAGAACGGTCCACCGCCGAACCAGGTCATCGACCGGGATCTTCAATCCCAGGCGCCCGTCTGGAAGATCATCGTCGTCGATGACGAAGTGGAGGTCCATGCCATTACCCGTCTTGTATTGCGCCGGTTCTCGTTCGAAGGAAGGCCGGTTCAACTTTTGTTCGGGACCTCCGGAGCCGAAGCGGTTCGCCTGCTTCACGAGCATCCCGATGCGGCGATTCTGCTTCTGGATGTGGTCATGGAGGTCGAAAGCGCCGGACTGGATGTGGTCCGGCATGTACGGGATGAAATGCAGAACCATTTCATACGGATCATCATTCGCACGGGACAGCCGGGAAACGCCCCGGAAGAAGAAGTTTTCTCGCAATACGAAATCAATGACTACAAGGAGAAATCCTTCCTGACCGGTCAAGGTCTCGTCACGTCGATCCTGTCCGCCCTTCGTTCGTATCGTGACCTTCGCGCCCTGGAAAACATGCGCAAGGGACTGACTCGAATCATCGGCGCGACGGAAGATTTGTTCAAACCCAATTCGATCAAGACCCTGGCCAGCGGCATCCTGACGCAACTGGCAGCGATCATCGGACTGGAACACAACGGCATGAAGAGCGATATTTCCTGCCTGGCCTGTTCCAACAGACGGGGAACGATGCGTGTCTACGCTGGAACGGGACGCTTCGAACAGGCCGTTGGTTCCGAAATCAAAAATGTCGTATCGGCGGAGGCGCAAAAACGCATCGAGGAAAGCCTGGCCAAGGAACGCTCCCTTTTTTTCGATCATTGTTATCTGGGTTATTTCAAAACAGCCCTGGGGATCAATCTGATCTTCATGGAAGGGCATCAACCGATCGGTCATCTGGAAAGAAAACTGGTCGAAGTTTTTTCGGCCAACATCACCTTTGCCTTCGACAATCTGTCGTTGAACCGTGAGGTCATCGAAACCCAAAGAGAGGTCACCTTCACTCTGGGCGAGGTCATCGAGGTTCGTTCCCAGGAGACGGGACACCATGTGCGCCGGGTCGCCCTGATTTCGAAACTTCTGGCATCGAAACTGGGTCTGGAGGAGGCGGAGGCGGACATTTTGTACATGTCCTCGCCCCTGCATGACCTCGGCAAGATCGGCATTCCCGACCCCATCCTCAACAAACAAGGCCCCCTCGATCCCGAAGAGCGCCGCATCATGCAGGAACATGCCCGCATCGGAAACGACATTCTCAAGAATTCATCGCGTTCGATCCTCAAGGCGGGTTCCATCATCGCCTACCAGCACCATGAACGTTGGGATGGCACCGGGTATCCTCAAGGACTCAAGGGAGACCGGATTCACATCTTTGCCCGCATCACCGCCATTGCCGATGTCTTTGACGCCCTGTCCTCCGACCGCTGCTATCGCAAGGCGTGGCCCATGGATCGAGTGATGGCATTCTTCCACGAAGAGAAAGGGCGGCATTTCGATCCAACCCTTGTGGACCTGCTGTTCGATCAGGCGGAAATCCTGATGCAGATCAAGAACAATCTCAAGGATCTGTAACCTTCTTTCTCGTCGCCGAAACCGGCCCGGTCATCGCACCATTTCTGTGACGGTTATCCATTGTCTTAAACACCATCCTATGATGATCGAACGGAAAATAACGCTGTCATTTCATTTTTTTTGTGTTATTCATATTCCAGTGGGATTTTTTTCATCCCTTACAACCCGGTTTCCAACCCAATTGATGGCAACAGGAGAATCAATCGATGACAAGAACCGTTTGCCAGGAGGCGATCGACCTGATCAAGAATGCCGAAGGATGTTATCTGACCGCCTATTATTGTCCGGCACATATTCCGACGATTGGCTACGGGCATACCAAGGGCGTCACACCGGCGGATGTAGCGAACAAAAAAACCATCACCAAGGATGAGGCGGAGAAGTTGTTGCTCAAGGATTTGAGTATCGTTTCCGACCAGGTCGAACACTATGTCAACGTTGGTCTGTCGGATGAACAGTTTGGCGCCCTGGTCAGCTTTACGTTCAATCTGGGCGCGGGCAGCCTTTCGGAAAGCACTCTTTTGAAAAAGTTGAATAGTGGCGATTATCTCGGCGCGGCCAACGAATTCGACCGGTGGGTCAAATGCACCGTCAACGGTGCCAAGGTGACACTGCCGGGCCTGGTAAAACGGAGAACAAACGAAAAAATGCTCTATCTGTCCGGAACCCACATGGATACCGCGATGCCGCAATCGGTCACCTTTTGATCATGGCGCCGTATCGCTGATCCGCGGACGGTCATGGATCCGGGATCGCATCACATGCCGATGGCCGAAAGATCAAGGCCATCCTTATCGACCGGGGGACACCAGAAACAACTGCCTGTCAGGGGGCGGGTAAACTGGAACAGGGCGTCGGTAATCCCGTCCTCCAGACCGGTCATGCGTCGAAGTTGCGCTTCAAAGGGATCCAGGGACCGGCCAAAAGCGATGAACATCAACCCGGCACCCGATTCGTTGGCCCAGGGCATGGACCGACGCACGACAAAGGCGGTGGGATCGAAACTTTCCTGGGCGGTCCGTTTGACATGCGCCGATTGCGGTGCATCGCCGATTTCCTCATTGTCATCACGGCGACGACCGATGATGTGGTCCTGTCGATCCCTGGAGAAGGATTCGAATCGGGTCAAATCGGAGCGCCATTGCTGGACCGCGACAAAACTCGACCCGTCCAGGCCGGGTCCACATCCCGAAAGGATGGCGGTGGATCGGGCATCGTCATCCTTCGGGTTTTCGGTGCCATCCTCATAACCGGTCAGATCCAGGCCCCGGTCGTACTTGAACAGATCGATCGCGCGAACAGGTCGGAAGGCCGCGCCCACCCGCGCCAGGAAGGCGCGTGTATCATGAAGCACATGACCTGGATCCTCGCCACGCCCCCAGCACCAGAGATCGGCCTGGGTGGCGGGGACCGTCACGCCGGGTCCGGTCATGGCGGAAAAGGGGCGCAATCCAGGAACTGCACGATTCAATCCCCGAATCAACCCCGGACCGAGGCCAATCACGAAACGACCATCGCCCGGCAAGTTTTTCAAGGCGCCGAGAACCGAGACGACATCGCCCCCAGGAATTGCCTCAAGTTCGACGGCACGTCCGTGACTGGGAATCTCCTCAAGAATTCCCTTCTGGAAAGGCCATGTCATGTTTTCAATCCTTTCAACGGATGCCGGTCCACCATTCGATCGGCTGCGGGAAAACATATCGCACCAACGATCAATAATCCAATTTTTTATGAAACACCGCTCCGTCAGCACGAATGGCGACAAACGCCGAGGCATCAGGATTGTCGATCCGATGTCCATCAATCCCCCTGCACATAGTTCCGTTAATACCTTTCTCCATTGGTTTTCGTTTTCTTAGAGTGAATTATTCATCATTTCATTAATCAATTGTCTGTAATTTAAAAAAATTTTCAATTTAGCCACTTGTGGTTTGCCCCGATCTTCGATAATTTTTCCCTGACCTGCTTACAGCCATTCAGCAAGAGGGAGTTCGGACATGAAAATCGTCACTCTGGCCATCGCCGCCGGTGCGTTCGCCGCAGTGGGATTCGCGGACGTCACCCAGGCCCACGTCCCCTACCACGATGCCATACCCCATACCCACCACGCCCATCCTGGAGATTGGAAATCGGGAGGGTGGACCCAATGGCACAACCAACCCGGCTTCACCCAACTGGGCAGCGTCGGAACCCAGCTTTTCCAGGTCCACGAAAAAGGAGTCGTCGGTTACCATCCTCATGCCTGGCATGGGTACTCTGGCTACAGCTACTTTTACGGAATTTCCAGCCCCATGATGGGCAAGGTCTGTACCTGCCCCCACTGCAAGGAAGCCAGCGCCCAGTGTACCTGTCCCCCCGGCGCCTGCTCCTGCCCCCATCACCAACATCATGCCGAGAAAAAATGATTTCCAACGATGAAAATGATTGGCAGACGTTCCCGCGAAAGAGCGATGATTCGTGACCGGGACTCAAAGTCCAGGCTGTCCTGACCGGCGCCATCAAATCCCTTCAACAGACAACACCATTCAAAAACTACTAAAATATGGGGTAATCACGATGAGAAAGATGTCAAACGTTTCAACCCTCGCCGTTCTGTCTCTGGCGGGTGCCATGTTTGTCGGATCCAGCTTTACCGCCGCGACCCCTGCCAAGGCCGATGTCGTCACGGCGACCATCCTTGCCGGTTCCGCCCTGGGATTGACCCTGTGGCATGATCCCTGGCCGGTGCGCGCCCTCGTCCGTCCGATCGCCTACGTTCTTGATGTACCCAATCCCATCAAGACCCATACCCATTGTCACGGCTATTACGGTCATTACGACCATTATGTCCACGTCGGTGTTCAACCTCATTGCCACTCCGGCATCATGGCTACCGAACAGACGCCCGCTCCCGCGGCGAAGTAATCCTGACCTGATCCCCGGTCGCGTTGCGATTCGAACCGCAACGCGACCGGGGCAGGCCCGGGACGCATCAACCTTTCCATGATTCGCCCGGATCCGGTATCAACAGGTTTATTCGAAAACAAGTTTGGGGACCTGGGGATACTTTGTGACGAAGTGAACGGTAAACCCTTCGCGAATGTATTCGGGGACCTCTTCGTAATCCTTGCGGTTGGCCTCCGGCAGAATCAATTCCCGCAATCCGACCCGGCGGGCAGCGATGACCTTTTCGCGAATCCCCCCCACTGCCAACACCTGTCCCGTCAAGGTGATCTCTCCCGTCATGGCCAACTGTCGCGAAACCGGTACATTTTGGGCCAGGGACAGGAGTGCCGTCGCCATCGTCACCCCCGCCGAGGGGCCATCCTTGGGAGTGGCGCCCTCGGGAACATGAAGATGAATCATCTTCTCTTCCAACAATGCCACATCGCCCCCCAACGCCTTGCATTGGGCCAATATGTAATGATAGGCAATCTCCGCCGATTCCTTCATCACCTCGCCCAACTTTCCGGTCAGTGAAAACCGTGACTTGCCTGTCCCATAGACCACCGCTTCCACATCCAGGGTTGCCCCGCCCATGGAAGTCCAGGCCAGTCCCGTCACGATTCCAACCCCGGAAAACGGCTTTTCATCACGAAAATCAGGTTTCCCCAGAAAATCGACCACCTGGTTCTGCCCCACATGGATCGGCGTCTGGGCGTTGGATTCGAGAATCCGTACCGCCGCCTTGCGGGCGATGGCGCCGATCTTTTGTTCCAGACGCCGCACCCCCGCCTCACGGGCGTAACCCTCGATGATGGTACGCAGCGCATCCCGCGAAAAACGCAGATGATCCCGCGTCAAACCATTCTTCTGCAACTGCTTGGGTATGAGATGGTTGCGGGAAATGTTGACCTTCTCCTCGCTGATGTATCCCGACAAACGAATCACCTCCATCCGATCCATCAAGGGACGCGGAATGGTGTCGAGCTGGTTGGCGGTGCAGATGAACAATATTTTCGACAGGTCGAATCGGACATCCACATAATGGTCGAGGAATTCCGTGTTTTGTTCCGGATCCAGCACCTCCAGCAACGCCGACGCCGGGTCCCCCTGATAACTGGCACCGATCTTGTCCACCTCATCGAGCATGATGATCGGATTGGCGACTTTCTTCAAACGCAAGGCCTGCATCACCTTGCCGGGCATCGCTCCGACATAGGTGCGGCGATGCCCCTTGATTTCCGCCTCGTCTCGCATCCCGCCAACCGAAAACCGGAAAAATTCCCGTCCCACTGCCTGGGCCACCGAACGACCAATCGATGTCTTGCCGACCCCTGGCGGTCCAACCAGAAGAATGATCGACCCGCCGATCTCCCCCTTGAGCTTGCCCACGGCCAAAAATTCAAGGATGCGCTCCTTGACATCGTCCAGGCCATCGTGATCGCGGTTGAGTATTTTTCGCGCCCGCTTGATGTCAAGTTTGTCCTTGGAATAAACCCCCCAGGGCAGGCTGGTCAGCCAATCGACATAGTTGCGCGTCACCCCGTATTCGGAAGAACCGGTCTCCAATACCGACAGTTTGTCCAACTCGTCGTCGATCTTCTTTTCCGCCTCCTCGGGCAGGGTCAGTTTTTTCAACCGCTCCCGGAACTGCTCGACATCGGCGGTACGGTCGTCCTTGGTGATGCCGAGTTCCTTCTGAATCTCCTTGAGTTGCTCCCGCAAAAAGAAATGACGCTGATGTTCCGATATGCCCTCCTCGACCTGCTTGGAAATCTTGTCCTGAACCTTGACCATTTCCAGTTCCTTCTTGAGAAGCACCAGCACTTTCTCAAGACGTTCGCGGATGTCGAGCGTTTCCAGAACCTCCTGGAGTTCCTCGCGCCGGGAACTGGTCATCGAGGCGACAAAATCGGCCAAACGGTCGGGCTCGCCAAAGTTGTGCCGCGACAGGAACATCTTGACCTGTTCCTGATACAGCGAATCGTACTTCAGGATTTCCTTGAGGGAACTGATCACCGCCAGGGTGTAGGGTTTGATGACCTCCGCATCAAAATTGGCGGGCGTCTTTTCATGATGGAGCACCCGGGCGACGATCGGCGGTTCCGCTTTTTCGATACCGCTGATCTCGAAACGGGAGATCCCCTCCGCCAGGAGCTTGACCTGTTTGTTCTCCTCGTTGACCGCCGCCTCCATGATGCGGGCGACCGTACCAAAACGGAACAACTGCCCCGCGTCGAACACCTTTTCTCCATCCTCGGCATGGGACAATACGATGCCGAACATCTTGCCCGGCGTATCCAGGGCATAACGGATGGTGTCGTAATAGGGCGATCCTTCAACCTGTATCGGCGTCAGCATGCCAGGGAAAAAAGGGCGTCCCCCCAGTGGATAGATCACCAGTTGCGCTGGCAACAGGTCATCAAGCCGGGCGGGCGGATGGTTTTGCGCCGATGCGGCGGATTGGGATGGTACCCCCGGTTGCGACTCGGATGGCACACCCGAATCCCTGACACCATTGTCTTCCGTCGTTGCATCCGGTTCACGCTCCCGGCTTTCCCCGGTTTCCGGCTCTTCAACCACCTTGTCCACCGTTTCGGAAACCTCTGGATTCTTTGGATCGTCTGACATGAACTTCGTCCTTGCGTAAATGGCCAGCGGGCGAACAGCAGCACGTCCTGTCTGCTTGTTTTCCACTATATGGGGCCAGTTTGCATAATATGCAAGTCCGCCGAAACGAATCGGCGCCCTCAAAGGGGTGATCCATCATGAATCAAACGCTGAAGAGGACGGGTGAACAGCAAACATATCCACGGAGAGCAAGAAAAACCGGTCAAACGACGCGAGGGACACTACCAGGAACATTCCACACGTACATCACCCAGTCCCGAACCCTTGCCAATAGCAGCAAAAGGATCCGGGACCGGGAACATGACGCATCGTCTCAAGAATTGGCGCAGCCGCCCGACGTGTTCGGAGTGAAGGATTTGCCACAACCGCAGGAACTGGCGGCATTGGGATTCTTGATGACAAACTGGGATCCGTTGAGATCCTCGACAAAATCGACCTCCGCTCCACGCAGATAATTGCCCGACATCGGATCCACCAGAACCTTCACGCCCTCCGATTCGATCAAGGCATCGTTGTCTTCCTGATTTTCGTCAAAGGTGAAACCATACTGAAATCCGGAACAGCCACCTCCGGAGACAAAAATGCGCAACTTCAGATTTGGGTTGTTCTCTTCGGCCAGAAGGGAACCGAGTTTCCTGCTGGCATTCTGGGTCAAGGTCACTGGCATGAAAGGATTCTCCTCAAGAATTGTATTGGCATCGGGCAGGATCATGGCATTGCCCGACGAATCATGCAAACATGGACGGAATTTTTCCGAAGTCTTTCCTGGCAGTATCATGCAACGATGTCGTCATGGCAACAAATTTGTTTTTCTATTGGACAAGCCCCGACATTTCCACTTTCCGGCAAGGCAAGGTTTCGATGTCCGAAGACTCCGTTGAAAAAAGGCGATTTCCGCTCCCCATCGTGGAAGGATGGCGCGACCGGTATTGGACCCTGAGGGGGCACCTGTCGCGCCTGAGGCGGCTGGGCAACCTTTCCGACCATGAATTCAAGCGGTTGGCCATTGAGGATCAGTGGAAATTTCTGCGCCGGAAGGAAATCCGGGTACATGGAGAAACGGCACTCCGCGCAAACGAAGCTCTGAACTGGCTGTTTCGCGCCCAGGATGCCACCACCGATGATGGCGTGTCCATGGGTTGTTTTCCGATGGACGAGGGCAACACGATCTGGCGGCCTTCTTATCCTGAAACCACGGGCTACATCATCGTCACGCTCCTGGAATACGCCGATGCGTTTCAGTGCCCGGAGGCAAAGAAACGGGCCCGAATCATGGGATTGTGGGAAGCAGCCATCCAGATGCCCTCCGGAGCGGTTCAGGGAGGGATGGTGGTGGAGGCATCCCGTCAGGCTCCGGCGGTATTCAATACCGGCATGGTGTTGCAGGGATGGACCGCCCTGTTGCATCGGGAATGGAACGACACCCTGGCCCGTGCGGCGACGAAGGCGGCGGATTTTCTCGTCGCCGACCAGGGAGCGGACGGCCATTTCCGCACCCATGGCCCGTTTGTCCGCCAGGATCGCATCAAGACCTACAATGTTCTGTGCGCCTGGCCACTCTATCGTCTGGGCGTCCTCCAAAACCATGAGGGATACCGCCGGGCAGCCCTGAAATCGGCCCGGGCGGCCATGTCGCGACAACAGGCCAACGGCTGGTTTGCCCAGAACGATCTGACCCGTCCCGAGGCACCACTGACCCATACGATCGGTTACACGCTTCAGGGGTTGCTGGAGGTCGGCGCAGCAGCCAACGACGCCGAAATGATCCATTCGGCCTCCCGCGGACTGGAACCTCTGCTCGCCCGTATCGATTCCCGCGGTTTTCTGCACGGTCGCTTCGACGAACGTTGGCGACCGGTGGGACATTCCAGCTGTCTTACCGGCAGCGCCCAGATCGCCATCGTCTGCTATCGCCTCCATGAAATCGCCGGTCAGCGCCACCATCGGGAATACGGTGACCGCCTCGTCGATTTCCTGAAGGGACTGCAAGACATCACCACCCCCCACCCCGGAATTCGTGGCGCCCTGGCCGGATCCCATCCCATGTTTCTCGGCGGCTACATGACGGCAGGATACCCCAACTGGGCGACCAAATATTTTCTCGATGCCCTCATGCTCCAGGATCGCCTCGATCGATCCGATGGATCATGATCAACGCCGTGGTCATTTCCAGGGTCCACCATACTTGATTGTTGGGCTGAAAGAAAAATCGCTCCGTCAGGTCCAGCGATACTTTAAGATCTCCCGAACCGCCGGCAACCGCGGCAATTCGAGGAGTGTCTGTCCAAGAATCTCCAGTCCCTGACCTCCCAGGTCCATGCCAATGGTATAAAGCCCCCCGGAACGACTTTTTCCCGAGATGGATTTACCATTGATGTCCATCCGGGCCAACAATTCAAGGACCTGCAATAAAGCCCCCGCCTGGTGCTGCACGTTGAAGGAAACGTGCAGGGAAACCTGGGTATTGCTCAAATCCCAGTGCCCCTTTTCCCACTCGTCGGGATGAATCCGGGGGCAATCCCGACGATGCACGATCCACAGGCCATCTTCCGACAGACGACCGACGATTGCATCCGGTGGGACCGCAAGACAGCAGGTGGACCAACGGATGTCCTCGCCCGTCAGGGAGGTCATCTGGAAGGTGCCGGAGGTGCTGCGATTGATCCCCTTCAGGGTGGAGCGACCGCTTTTGAGCGCCTGTTTGATCAGGGTACGCGCCCGGGCTGTCTTGACACTTTGCAGCCAGGAACGCTGTGGCCAACCGTTTCTGGCGGTCAGAATCCGCACGACATCACCATCCTGCAACGGATAATCGGCCGCCCGCGGAATCTCGTTGACCTTGGCCCCGATGCAGCGATGCCCCAGATCGGTGTGAATCATGTAGGCAAAATCCAATACCACGGCCCCCACCGGAAACGTATGTCGGTCTCCCTTGGGCGTATAGACATCCAGAAGATCGGGCAGGACATGGGCATGTACCTCCGACATGCGCAGATCGCTGTCGCCCAGGGTTGCCAAAAGACGCATATACTTGGCCGGATCGGGTCCACTGACGCCCCATTCCGCCAACACCCCCATGCGGTTGGCCAGGTCGTCGTGTTTACGCACCACCTGGATGTTGATGGGATTGCCTTCCCAAAGGATGCGACTGGTCAAGGCGCGAAAACCATTGACCCTCGGGGCGTTCATGTAATCGCGCACATGCCGGGGCAGTGGACCGAACAAAGCGTGCATCTTGCCCAGTACCCGCCACGCCGCGTCATCGTCGGCGACCAACAGCCGAATCCGGTACACCGGCCATCCCACCCGCATCAGATGCCCGGTCCCCGGTTTTTCCGACAGGCAGAAAAAATCGGAAAGGGTCTTGCCCTCAATGGTAAAATCATGGGCCAGATGTTCACCAAGCACCTGTTTCAGATGCCGGCTCAACTGATCCATGCTCGAACGCCCCTTCAGGATCAGCTCGTCGAGGATCTTTCGCGCCTGGCGATTCTGTACCGGCATCAGGAACGGCAAGATCCGATCGATGATGGCATCGGCCAGGGTGATCATCCCCAGCCTCCGGGCAACCCCGACATAGATCAGGGAAAGGCTGGCCTTGTTCCTCGCCTTGTCGGGACCGTGGACGTACAGGGTTTCGGCGTTGTGGTACACATCGAAGGTTTTGATGATCAATACCCGCAGGTCCTTCGATGCCGACTGGAGAATGCGCCGATAGGTCGCGGGCAGGTCCCCGGCCCCGGTTTGCAGGTTGCGAATTTTCGAAAGGGCCAACACCAGGCGCAAGACATCGGGATCGAACTGCTCGATCTTTTGCCGGGCGTTGGCCTCGGGAGGGGCATCCTCGACGGCATCGTGCAGCAGGGCAGCGCAAACAGCCACATCGTCGTTGAGCCCCCACGACAGAATATTGTAGGCGACACTGAGGCAGTGACTGACATACGGTCCGCCATCGACCTTCCTGGTCTGACCCTGATGAAATGCCATCGCCATCGTCGCCGCATCCAGAACGCGATGGCCCGCCTCCACGCCAAGTCTGGTCCGGGACAGATTGACGAGTTCCTCGACGTGTTGTTCAGGTTTCATGAAGGTCGCCGAAGGATTGGCTCCGCCAGGCCAACTCTTGCGAAACCGGCCTGGAAACAAGACGGACCATTAAGAAAAGGTTCGCCTCCAGATCGTCATGATGCAGGGAAAATGGAGGAAGGTCAATTCAATGAAAAGCACCTTCCGACCAAAACCGAAAAATGTTTCCCGAAGTCGTCACGCCTACCGAAGAATGCCACCGTGATCTTTCCGGCCCCAAGCCAGCGATTCAAGACCTTCCCCGGGTCCCTATCCATCGGGGGGCCCAATTCAGGATAAGGACCGCTCCGCGGACAACCGCACCGGAAAAACATGCCGCATTGCTGAACGTCGTTCACCAGAAGTTTCATGGCTTACGTCATTCCGGATCTTGAATGTTTTCTTTGCCATCCAGTACAAAATAACAATAATACTCATATAATGATAGGGAAGATCGTAGTAGGCCAATCCAAGGGAAATCCCGGCGGTGTAATAGCCGACAAAGCCCAGCATGACCATTTTTGCCAGAGTGGCACTCCAGGACAGTTCCGGATCCTTGCGACACCGGGAAACCACCCACCAACCGCACCTGAGACTGGTCAAATGCATGAATATCCAAATGAAAAGCCCCACATAGCCCTGTTCGGCCAAGACCTCGAAGTAGATCGAATGGGCATCATGCCGAAAAACACCCGGCGTATAACGATCGAAAACTCCCTGAGTGAACGCTCCGAACCCTCCCCCAAGGAACGGACGATCCTTGGCCAATGCCCGGGCCATGGCCCAGGCATTGAAGCGACCAATGACCGAGAGATCCTGTAGAATCTCGGCATCATCCTTGATCAATCCTTTTTTTGGCCCCAGTTCATCAATCATGACAATCGCTTCCGAAACCGCCATTGGCAATTCCAAGTCATTGAGAAACAATGATTTCAAGGGGAACGACGCGAGAATGAAAGACATGTTCAATGATTCGAGCATGGGACTGACACGATTGACCCATCGATCCGGCATCATCGAAACGGCCAACGGAACAATGAATACCATTATGGCAATAGCCTTCACTTTTTTCCGCGAAAAAATCCAGAACACCGTTCCCATGGAGATCAGGGCCACCAGACCTCCCCGGGAATAACTGCCGAAAATGGCAAGAACACATAAAAAATTATGCCCCAGCAACCCCAAACGGACAATCAGTTTCTTTGATTCAATCATGAAATAAACAGACAAGGGCAACGTCATGTTCAGGGCCAGGGCGAAGGTATTATTATCGGCAATGAATGAATATTCGGGCCCCATCACCCGGAAATAGCCCCCCTTGATGAGCGTGAACAACCCTCCCTTGAAACCAAAAAAACCGATGGAAATGGCAATGATTGCTATGAGCGTGATAATCTGCTTTTTTTCCTTGATCAGAATGTAGGTGACGACGACCAAGACCTGGATCTTGACGAAACGGTCCCATTCGGCCCATGCCGCCCCCGGTTCCAGGGCGTTCATGGCTGTCACCGTTGTCCAAAAAATAAACAGAATCCAGAAAAATACCGGGGACACAAAAGGAATCCCTTTTCGTACCTCCCCGGAACGAAACATGGCCAGGATCGTGACAAGGGCAACAAAGTAATTAAATCTGAAATCGTAGGCAAAACCCCATGCCAACCGGTGCGGGGTCATGTAGGTCAACCAAGCCCACATGTACACCCCATAATGCGGGCGAACGAAAATCAGCGGAAGGGAGCCAAAGACGATCAGAGTCAATAACAGGTCACGCATCGATCGCCCCAGGTACATTCCATTGAATTTTCAATCGAATCATCAATTCCACGGTCGTTCCCGACCGCCCTGTCGGACACATGCGCCCCCATGGATCGACCCTGTTTTCGTCTTCGGTTCGACCGAGGCTATCCTGAGCGGCAATCATTGCGCAACGAAATTTCTCCTTCTTTTTCCATCCCTGGCCCGATTCCGACCATCGAATAAAAAAATCCAGTGTTTCATGATGTTTTTTTGGGTATCATGTCTCGATCGAATCAGGAGCGCCCGGACCATGGTCAATCGTTTCACGGATCATCTGGCCCTTGGGATCGCCACCCTCGGAGGTGTCGGTCGATGGGGCAAAGCGCCAGGAACCATGGGTTCACTGGTCAGCCTTCCCTTGTGCCACCTGGCACTCGTCGTGGGAACGCTCTGGCATGTACTGGCCCTGGGTTTCATCATCGTCATCGGCACCTGGGCCGCTGCCCGGGCGCAGTCGATCCTTCAGGACAAGGACCCCGGAGAGGTCGTGATCGATGAAATGGCGGGAATGATGTTGACCATGATTGGCGCCCCGGAAGGATGGGTCTGGCTCCTCATCGGATTTCTGGCGTTTCGCGTCTTCGACATCTGGAAACCCTGGCCCGTGGGCTGGTTGGACAGGACTTTACCCGGAGGATGGGGTATCATGGCCGATGACCTGGCGGCGGGCGTCTACGCCTGGCTGGTGGTGACCTTATCAACCTTCATCAAGGTGTCCGCATGAAGTGTCTCCTGGTTTTGCCGCAATGGAGCGAATCCAAATCGATCTACCCCGCTTCGGGGCGGCCCCATCTGGACCTGCTCCTCCAATGCCTGGGTTATTCCGAAATCGTCATCCGCGAACTGGAACCCGATTCCCCTTTCGATCCTGGCGATGTCGAAGAATCCTTCGGCCTGATCCTGATCCAGGCGGATACACGCAATACCCATGGAAGACTGCGCCGTTCCGTCCTGTCCAACCTTGGACTCTCCCTGGGATTGGATGGTCCCGCCTCCGATCGCCTGCGCGTCGTCGGCGCCCGCCCCCTCTACGATCCCTCGGGAATTCCCAGTGGCTTCGTCATTCGCCGCCGGGGACGCATCGTCGCCTTTTTCGAACGACCGCTCTGGAATCTGCGGATGGAATTGATCCATGTCGTCCGGACCCTCCTTCATGAAGAGGAACATTTTCGTCGTCCCCGCTTCGATGTCTGCTGGCTGGTCGAATCCCATGGGCAAAACCTCAATCTTCCCCAGAATACGGCGGATGACGAAGTGGCCCAGTTCCAGGTACGTCACCTCCCCGATGGCGATTGTGCCGTCATGATGTCCTCCGTCATCGGGGAAGAATTCCGCAACCGGATGCGTTCACTTCTCGGAACCCGCCTTTATGCCCTGAACCCGCGGCCACTGGAAGAAATCTGTGGTCAAATGTTGCGTGACACCAAACTGACCGTCGCCGTCGCCGAATCCTGCACCGCCGGTCTGGTCGCGGCCCGGCTTTCCTCCGTGGCGGGCAGCAGCCATTACCTGATGGCCGGTTTCGTGACCTACTCCAACCTGGCCAAGAACCGTCACCTCGATGTCGCCGACGTCCTGATCGAACGCTGCGGCGCGGTCAGCCCCGAGGTGGCACTGAGCATGGCCAGAAATGCGCTCCGTTCCGCCGGGACCGATCTGGCCGTTTCGGTCACCGGCATCGCCGGTCCCGATGGCGGAACTTCCGACAAACCTGTCGGCACCGTCTACCTTGCCGCAGTCTCCCGCAAGGGCACGACCCTGGAACACAAGGCCTGCTTCACCGGATCCCGCGATCAGGTCCGCCTTCAATCCAGCCAGATCGCCCTCCATCTTCTCAGACGTCTGGCCCTGGAACACCGTTACGAGGGGATGAATTCGGGAAAGAATCCATAAAAAAATTTTATTCGAATCGTTCCTTTTCCGCCAAACTCTGGACCAGAGTACCAAAAACCTGTGCCGCAGCGGTCTGTTCGGCCATCCTCTTGGATTGTCCCGTACCGATCCCCGGTTCCTGCCCTTTCACGAAGCATTCCACCTGAAAAAGACGGTCATGAGGAGCACCGCTGACCCGAACCACCCGATATTGAGGCAAAGAACGGCCCATTCCTTGAAGTTTTTCCTGCAACAAGGTTTTGTAGTCCTTATCCCAGCGACCATCCTTTAATTTTCGAATACGTGAACCAAGTTTTTCCGCCGTCACACGCAAAACCGCATCGTATCCACCATCCAGATAGATGGCCCCGAATACCGCCTCGATGCTGTTGCCCAGAATCGATGGTTTTTTCCTGCCGCCACTGAGATCCTCCCCCTTGCCCATTCGAAGATGGTCGCCCAGAAGAAGTTCTTCACCCAGATCCCCCAGGGTCCGGGTATTGACCAGCGATGCGCGCCAGGTAGACAACAACCCTTCCGAAGCCTTGGGAAAATGGTGATAGAGGAGGGCGGAAACCGCCAGGTCGAGCACCGCATCTCCCAAAAATTCCAACCGTTCGTTATGATTGTTACCTCCGGGGTCCTCCACCCGGGAATCGACGGATCTTGGGGCCGACCGATGGGTCAAAGCCAACTGCAACAGTGCCTTGTCGGAAAAAACGTAGCCCAGAAGGGCTTCCAGATTCCGTAAATCTTCCTCCACCCCCGGTCGTCCTTCGCCTGTTGGCTCATCGAATTGCGTCATGACATTCAATCATTGGCCCGCTTCATAGCGCAGAACCATTTCTTCATATCCGGGCACGACAAACGTCGTTCCGCCAACTTCAAGCGAAAGAGGAATGCGCTGGGTAACGACGACCTGGTATCCATATTTGGTTTCCCGGAATTGGAAGGTCTCCTTGGTGGTTGTTATATTCGAGCGATCCAGTTCAAAATTGACGCGACGCATCACCTCCTGCAGCGGCAGATTGGCATAATCGAGCACCACACGATCGGCCAGGTCCTTGAGTACGTAATAATCATAGATTCCAGGTCCCGCCTTGCCGAGAAACGTCAACAGCAGCCCGAGAACTCCCCCAAGCAACATCAATCTGGCCATGAACCGACTCCTTCTTTCGAGCAGACTCCGGAGGGGCGATTTGCGAAAACGGACATCGGATTCATCGGACCAGGGTCCCGAGCCGTTCCCAACGCAGCCGGCCATTCTGATCATCCCAGGACCAGAAAATGGCCAGGGCGCGTCCCACGAGACGATGGGCGGGGACAAACCCCCAAAAACGGCTGTCATTGCTGTTGTCGCGATTATCCCCCATGACGAAATAGTGTCCCGGTGGCACCACCTCATCGGTGATTTGATCGGAAAAGGAAAAGGGACGGACCAGGATGGAATGAGACGCATCCTGAATGCGTTCGTCGAAAAGCGCCGATTCAACCTCGGCGCCCCGCTCGTTGCGGTAGGTATACGTACCCGCCCCTTCATAGGCGACGGGTTGATCGTTGATATAAAGACGCTTGTCCTGATAGACGATCCGATCCCCGGGAAGACCGATGATGCGTTTGATGTAATCCTTGGTAGGGTCGCGCGGATATTCGAAGACCGCGATGTCCCCCCTTTTGGGACCATCCCCCATGAATAAACGATCCCGGGTAAAGGGAATGCGGTGGCCATAAGCGAATTTGCTCACGAACAGATAGTCGCCCACCAACAGGGTGGGAATCATCGAACCCGAAGGAATCTTGAACGGTTCGATGATGAAGGTGCGCACCAGAAGGGCGATCCCGACCGCCAGGACGATCGCTTCATAATATTCGACGACGGTGGGGTCTCTTTGCAGAAACCATCGTCCCCGCCACGCGAAGAGCCCCCCTGTCACCAGAAGCGCCACCGCCACCACCGGTCCCCAGGGAAAGGACCCTTCCTCGACCCCTTCGCCGATGGTGCTGTAGCTTCCCAGCATGTAAATGCCGGCGATGATGAACATTGCCGCATGCCACAGATGTCTGATCCCCGTTGCCTTGGGTTCCCCCTTGTTGGAATCCACGTCACATCACCTATTCGACCTTGAGGACGGCCAGGAAGGCTTCCTGTGGGATTTCCACCTTTCCCACCTGTTTCATCCGTTTTTTCCCGGCCTTTTGTTTTTCCAAGAGTTTTCTTTTTCGTGTCACGTCACCGCCATAACATTTGGCGGTGACATTCTTTCGCAATGCCTTGACCGTTTCCCGGGCGATGATCTTGGCGCCGATGGCTGCCTGAATGGACACCTCGAACATTTGCCGATGAATGATTTCCTTCATTTTTTTTGCAAGATCGCGCCCCTTGGACTGCGACTTGTCGCGATGAACGATGCTCGAAAGGGCATCCACCGGATCACCGTTGATCAAGACATCCAATTTGACCAGTGGACCGGGACGATATTCAAGCCATTCATAATCCATGGATGCATAGCCCCGGGTGATCGACTTGAGACGATCATGAAAATCCATGACGATTTCATTGAGCGGCATTTCAAACTGGATCAGGACCCGGGTATCGGAGACATAGACGATGTCGCGTTGCACACCGCGGCGTTCGTTGCACAACTGCATGACCGGCCCCATGTATTCCGCGGGGGCCATGATGGAGGTCTTGACGAAGGGTTCCTCGATGACATTCCAATGGTTGGTGGGCGGCAGATTGGCGGGATTGTCCACTTCCATCACGGTTCCGTTGGTCAGAACGACACGGTAGACCACGCTGGGAGCGGTTGTGACCAGTTCCAGATCAAACTCGCGTTCCAGGCGTTCCTGGACGATTTCCATGTGCAACATGCCCAGAAAACCGCACCGGAAACCAAATCCGAGGGCAGGAGAGGACTCCGCCTCGTAGATGATGGCCGAGTCGTTGAGGGAAAGTTTTTCCAGGGCCTCCTTGAGCCCCTCGAAGGCGGCGGAATCCACCGGATAGAGTCCGGCGAAGACCATGGGCTTGACCGCCTTGAAACCGGGAAGACGTTCGCCGGCAGGCCGTGCGGCATCGGTGATGGTATCCCCCACCCGCGCCTGGGACAACTCCTTGATCCCGGCGATCACCAGTCCCACTTCCCCCGCGCCCAGGGTTTCGACATCGACGACGCGGGGGGTGACGACGGCGATGCGGTCCAGGGCGTATTCAAGCCCGGAACTCATGAGACGAATCTTGCGGGTACGGCTTTCAATCCGTTTTTGTGTCGAAAGGGTCCCTTCGTAGACCCGAACCAGAGCGACCACCCCCAGGTAATTGTCATACCAGGAATCGACGATCAACGCCTTGAGCGGCCCTTCCGGATCGCCCTTGGGCGGGGGCATCCGCCGAACGATCGCTTCGAGGATGTCATCGATGCCGATTCCCGACTTGGCGGAACATTCGATCGCATGGGAGGCATCCAGACCGATCACCTCCTCGATCTGGGCCCGGACCCGTTCGGGATCGGCGGAAGGGAGATCAATCTTGTTGATGACCGGGACGATTTCCAGATTGTTTTCCATGGCCAGGTAGACGTTCGCCAGGGTCTGGGCCTCGACTCCCTGGGCTGCGTCCACCACCAGGAGCGCCCCTTCGCAGGCGGCGAGCGACCGGGAGACTTCATAAGAGAAATCGACATGGCCCGGAGTATCGATCAAATTGAGGATGTAGGTTTCACCGTCCTGGGCAACATAGCGCAACCGGGCCGACTGGGCTTTGATGGTGATGCCGCGTTCTCGTTCCAGGTCCATGCTGTCGAGCACCTGGTTGGACATGTCGCGCAGCTCCATCGCCCCGGTCCGTTCGATCAGGCGGTCGGCAAGAGTGCTCTTCCCATGGTCGATATGGGCAATGATGGAAAAGTTTCGGATACGGTTCAGAGTCATTCACGCGCCACGTCGAAGGCATTGGATTCTGCCGGGCTGCCTGTCGGGGGACATGCGGGCGCTGCGGAGAACCAGGAAATCTACTTATAATCCCCCCGATCGCTTTTTGCCAGTTCCACCGTGGCCAAAACCGTCGTCCGATGCAACAAGTCGCGTTCCAGACCGGAGGTCGGAGTCGCCGAGAGGGTCCGGAGGGCATTGTCCCGGGTCTTGCGCAGATGGGTCCGCAATTGCATGTTGGCCAGGGAATCGTTGCGCCCCCCTGTCCCTTCCAGGTCCCGACCCAGGGCGGCCAGGGAATCGAGAAGTTCCCCGGTTTGCAGCAGTTGTTCCCGGCGTTGATGCGAGGTCGGTTCCCGATCACCCGTGGCCGCGACAGGTCCAATGGCCGTGACCGTCTCGACTGCCTCGGTCTCCTGGGCCCCGGCAACATCGGCCAGATGACGGGCAAAAATTTCCCCCTTGATGCCATCGATACCACGGCTCTTTGCGGAAGAGATCGAACCGGAAGCGGGCGAATCGGTCTTTCCCACGCGGCGGATGCTCATACTGGGCTCCTTGTCTTGATTTGTATGGGGTCCACGTCGTCGAATCCCTGACCCTGATGATCCTACAAAGGCCGTGCCAATTCGAGCGAACCTGTATTCGGGATCCGGGGGATCTGGGGGGATCCCGGGAAAACTCCGACCAGGAAAAGACTGTCCCTTAAATTCCCTTTTGCAAAAGCGTGTCCCGGCAGACCAGTTTGTTGAGCGCATTGATAAACGCCCGGGCCGAGGCGACGATGACATCGTTGTCCGCCCCCTGACCCTGAACCAAACGGCCTCCCTGTTCCAGACGCACCGTCACCACCCCCTGGGCATCCATCCCCTGAGTCACGGCGCTCACCTGATACAGGTTCAGCCGGGCCGCGCCCGCCTCGGGGATCAATTGGTGAATCGCCTGGAAGACGGCATCGATCGGTCCGACCCCGGTCCGGGTCGTTTCAAGGACCGTTTCGCTCCCCGCCTGAATCGCGACCGCGGCCATCGGAGTGTCCTGCATTCCCGAGACGACATGCAGTTTGACCAACCGATAATGGTCATCCTCGCGAATGACCTCGTCGTCCACCAGGGCGAGGATGTCTTCGTCGAACAGTTCCTGCTTCATGTCCGCCAACCCCTTGAAACGGCGGAAGGATCGATCCAGTTGCCGATCGTCCAGTTCATACCCCAGTTCCTTGAGCCGTTCCTTGAAGGCATGCCGTCCCGAATGTTTTCCCAGGACCATGCGGTTGGTCGCCAGACCGATCGATGCGGGGGTCATGATTTCGTAGGTGGTCACCTCCTTCAGGACCCCGTCCTGATGGATGCCCGATTCGTGGGCGAAGGCGTTGGCGCCGACGATGGCCTTGTTCGGTTGCACCGGAAAACCGGTAATGGCCGAAACCAGCCGCGAGGAACGGATGATTTCCGTCGTTTCGATGCGCGTTTCAAGGTCGTGAAAGGGGAGATGATCGCGCCGGGTCCGGAGGGCCATGACCACCTCTTCCAACGCGGCATTGCCTGCCCGTTCACCCAGGCCGTTGATGGTACACTCCACCTGGCGCGCGCCGTTGGCCACCGCCGCCAATGAATTGGCCACCGCCAGACCCAGATCGTTGTGACAGTGAACCGAAACCACCGCCTTGTGGATATTGGGGACATGGTTCATCAGATGGGCGATCCGGGCACCAAATTCCTCCGGCATGGTATAGCCCACCGTATCGGGAATATTGACCGTTCGCGCCCCCGCCGCGATGACCGCTTCGACGATGCGGCAGAGAAATTCCAGTTCGGTCCGCCCGGCATCCTCCGCGGACCATTCGACATTCGACGTATAGCGAACCGCATGCCGCACTGCCGCCACCGCCGCCTCGACAACCTGATCCTGATCCATGCCGAGTTTGTGCCGGCGATGGATGGGACTGGTGGCAATGAAGGTGTGAATGCGCGGATCGGTCCCTTTGGACAACGCCTCCCAGGCGCGATCGATATCCTCGAACCGGGCCCGGGCCAGTCCGGCAACACTGCATCCGCGGATGTGGTGGGCCACCTCCCGAACCGATTCAAAATCACCCACCGAGGCAATGGGAAAACCCGCCTCGATCACATCCACCCGCAACCGTTCCAGTTGTCGGGCAATACGCAGCTTTTCCTCGATGTTCATCGAGGCGCCGGGGGATTGCTCACCGTCGCGCAGCGTGGTATCGAAAATCAGGATCGGTTCCGCCATCTCTCAAGGTTCCATTCATGCCGTTGCCGCAAACAAACCCGGGGGGGGGGGGCCAACGTTCACTCCAAGTAACGCAAGTTTGCCATATTCACTGTGGATACAAAAAGCGTTTCGGTCGCCTTGCAAGGCCATCGCGGCGAAACTATTTCATTATAGCCTATTGAAAAACATCCTCTATTGATTGCTCCTCCAAAATGCGCTCCGTCCACCGCTCCAGGGTTTCCAGGTCCGCCTGGGCCAGCCGGGCTTGCACCCAATCCGGCACGGAAGCGCCGAACCGTCGCTGAATCTGGCGAAGCAAGGTGCGCATCTCACCTTCCCGAAGACCTTCCCGAAGGCCTTCCCGAAGGCCCTCCCGATGTTCCTGGACCAGACGATGCTCGAATTTTGGCAGGGAAAATATTTTCTCCTCCGGCATTACATCAAGCATGAACTTGAACAGATCCTCACCCAGGCCCATGACATATTCCGGCGTCATCTCCTGGGCCTC
>JADGCV010000035.1 GCA_015228815.1 Magnetococcales bacterium
TCCAAAATCTGGCAGGGTGAACCAATCGGAAGGGGCACTCTGGAATTCCAATAATTTGGTGTTGTGTCCCCGGAATTTCGCAAACCTTTTTGGTGCGTGGGGACAGGGTGTGAGCGGCAGTGTTGACTCATTACGGATTGAACTGCGTCGGAAAGGGTAATGGCCGAAGTTCCGGCACCACCGCCCCCGCCACCTGCCGCAGGCGAGGACCCAACGGAACGGAAGGTTCGGATTCTTGGGAAAGGGGGAGGGGTGGTGCGGATGGCCGGACTCGAACCGGCACGGCTTTCGCCACTGCCCCCTCAAGACAGCGTGTCTACCAGTTCCACCACATCCGCGTCTGGTATAAAGCAAACTAACAGACCCGGTGGTGGATGGCAACCGTTTTCATTGCCATCATTTCCCGCTACACTCTTTCGCCATGAGTTATCCTTATGACCATCGGCCCATTGGCCTGTTCGACTCCGGAGTTGGCGGGCTGACTGTCCTTCATGAACTGCTTGCCCGGTTTCCCCAGGAGACGTTCATTTACCTGGGGGACACGGCGCGGGTCCCCTATGGAACGAAATCTCCTGCCACGGTGCAGCGCTATACCATCCAGGTGGCGGAGTTTTTGTTGCGGATGGATGTCAAATGTCTGGTGGCTGCCTGCAATACCGCATCGGCGTTGGGACTGCCGGCGTTGCGTGCCCATTGTGCCACACCGGCGATCGGTGTGATCGAACCGGGTTGCAAGGCGGCGGTGGGAGCACTGGGGGCGGGAGGGGGAAAGGTTGGTGTGATTGGCACCCACGCCACCATTGCCAGCGATGCCTATGCCAGAACCTTGAACCTGTTGCTTCCTGAATGTCCGGTACGTTCGCTTTCGTGCCCCCTGTTCGTGCCGGTGGTCGAGGAAGGATGGACCGCCTATCCTTCGACCCACCTTTTGATCCGGGAAAGCCTGCAACCGTTGATCGATGATCCGGTCGATGTGCTGATCCTGGGGTGTACCCACTATCCCATTCTGAAGCCCCAGATCGCCCAGGTGTTGGGACCGCGGACCCTTCTGGTGGATTCGGCGCAGGCAGTGGCAGTCGAACTCAACCGCTTGTTGGGCTCGGGAATCGTTCTTCCCTCCTCCCGCAGGGAATCGGTTCGCTTCCATGTGACCGATGCCGCCCCCCGATTTCGGGAAGTGGCCTCCCGTTTTCTGCCGCTACTGGAAATCGATTCGGTCGAAGTGGTCGATCTGTAGCAAGGTGTGGCGGTGCGTCGAAAAGACGACCTATCCTGCCGCACTGGCGCATATCATGCAATCTCTATCAATAATGGGACCGGGTTGTTCCCTCCTGGAGCGGTTTTTGGCCCGTTTCCAAGCGTTCTCTTCCTTGGTATTTCTATTTTTCTTCCGTTTCGGAAAAAACGCCATGATGTCACCTTTAACCCAGGTTCTTGACCGGATGGCATTGGCCACGGTGCCAGGGATTCATCTCGGTTTGGACCGGGTCGAGGCGCTTCTGGAACGTCTGGGTCATCCCGAGCGGGAGATTCGGGCAATCCATGTGGCGGGGACCAACGGCAAGGGTTCGGTGATCGCCTTTCTCGAAGCGATGCTTTTGGCCCAGGGGGTTTGTGTCGCCACCTATACGTCACCCCATCTGGTCCGGTTCAATGAACGGTTTCGGATTCAGGGGCGGGATGTCAATGACGAACCGATCGCCCGCGCTTTGGAGCGGGTGTTGGCGGCGGCGGGTGACATCCCCGCCACTTGGTTCGAGAAAATTACCGTCGCGGCGTTTTTGTTGTTCGTCGATCAGGGATTTGGCCGGAGGGGTGCGGACCGGCCATCGGATTGGGGATTGGTGCTGCTGGAGACGGGAATGGGGGGGCGATTGGATGCGACCAACGTGGTGGCTCCCCTGATGACCCTGATCACCGCCATCGGCCTGGATCATACGACCGAACTGGGGACGGACATCGTGACCATCGCCGGCGAGAAGGGGGGTATCATGAAAAAAAACGTCCCGGCCCTGACCAGTTGTGGCCCCGGTCCGGCCCAGGATCTCCTCCTGTCCCGCGGACGTGCCATCGATGCCCCGGTTTTTCTTCCGGGACGGGACTATCGTTTCGATGTTCCGGAAATGGGGGGCGAATGGCGGTTCGAAGACGACCGGGGAGGGATCGAGCTGCCGCTTCCGGGACTTCCAGGACGGCATCAATTTGAAAATGCCGCGCTTGCCGTGGCGGCAGCGCGGCGTCTGGCGGATCGGGGCATCGATATTTCTTCCCAGGCAATCGCGGCGGGATTGACCGGGGTTCGCTGGCCCGGACGCCTGGAACGGGTACCGGGAAATCCCGACCTGCTTCTCGACGGCGCCCACAACCCTTTGGGAATGACGGCATTGACCCGATTCCTCGATGATGACCCGCATCTTCCGGGACGGCGTACCGTGATCTTTTCGGCGTTGCGGGACAAAAACATTCATTCCATGATCGACATCCTGGCTCCCTCGGTACACAGGGCGGTCGCGGTGATGGTGGGGGCGGGACGAGGATGTCCGACGGATGTCCTTGCCTCTTTGTGGCGCAAATCTGGCAAGGAGTCTTTTGAAGCCGTGGATTTTGCCGATGCCTGGTCCCGGGCCCTGGCGGTGACCCCCGCCGGGGGACAAATCGTGGTCACGGGTTCGTTATATCTGGTGGGACAGGTACGTTCCCTGTTAGACTCCCGACGGTCTCGGGTGTGACGACAAAGAACGTTCGTTACGGTCATCCGCCTGTTTTTTTTCGTTATGTCTTTCGCGAAATGAATTCCATCAATCGCACTTCATGAAGGCTTCCTCGATGGTTCGGCACTGTATCGACCCGTTCGACGCCGACAAGACGATCCGGCCCCGATCGATTTCTCGGGGTTGGGTCCTTGGCCTGGCCGCGTTTCTGACACTGGCCGCCGGAATGGGACAGGCGGAGGATCAACCGGAAAAACCCATGGATGTCCATGCCGATTCCCTGGATATGGATCGGGAAAATCAGGGCATCGTCGCCAGAGGAAACGTCCGGATCCTCCAGGGGGAGGCGTTGGAACTCAAGGCGGATGAGGCGGGGTATTCCGGGGTCAGCCGCGAGCTTCGCGCCAAGGGCAACATTCATCTTCTGCACCAGGGAAACCGCTTTACCAGCGAGCAGGCGGTCTACAATACCCAAACCCGGAGTGGTCATCTCGACGCGGTGACCATGGACATGGCCGGCGAGGGGGGACGTGGCGGTGCCAGGGGGGTTGATCTCAACGGTCCCGACACCCTGCGGATGGAAGAGGCCTGGTACACCCAGTGCGAATGCGATCCCCCTCCATGGAAACTTTCCGCCGGCGAAATCGACATCGACCGCAAGGAAAATTCCCTGATTGCCCGGGATGTCCGGTTCCATGTCGGCGAGATTCCCATCGCCTGGTTGCCCTGGTGGGAACAACCCGTGGACAAGCAGCGAAAGAGTGGGTTTCTCACCCCGGACATTCGTACCGGAGACAGCAATGGTTTCGAGCTCGAAGTTCCCTATTATTTCAATCTGGCCGCGCAACAGGACCTGACTCTGGCGGTTCGTCCCATTACCCGCAGGGGGGTCATGGGAAAGATGCAATACCGTTATCTCGGTCTGGGATACGAAGGTGGGATCCAAACCCAGCAAATCCAGGACAACCTTGAGGATACGTGGCGCGGGTTGACCACGTTTGACCACAAGGGGCGGAAGTGGGGGTGGGATCTGACCGCCCGCGGGGAACACAGCCAGACCCGCGACTATATCAACGATTTTCATCAGAATCTGGTCGAAACCTCGGCGCGACGGCTTGAATCCCATGTGACTGCGGCGCGCAACGTCATTCACGATGACGGTTTTTCCGCCTTTCGCATTGGGGCGCGATGGAATCAGGACCTGGAGGCGACCGATGACCGGTTCACGGTTCAGAGTCTTCCTTTTGCCGTCTACAGCGACAGTCAACCCCTCAATGCCCTTCCCGATGGCTGGATTTTTGACGGCCTTGACGGCAATCGCTGGCGTTTGCAGCGGGAATTTCATCTGGATCATTTCTATCAGCAATCGGGAGACGCGGTTCAGCGCTTTGATGCCGCTCCGGCGGTGGCGTATTCTCGGGAACTGGGGGTTTTCCGGCTCGACCTGCGTGGACAACTGCGTGAAACGGCGTACATGATCCAGGGTGATCCGGCGCAGACGGGGATGGATCTCGAAAGTACCCAGCACCGGGAATCCTCGACGGTGAGCGCGGGCGTTTCGAGTCGTTTGTTCCGCGCCTATCCCGGCTTCGCGATCCATACCCTGGAACCCCGGATCGAATATGCCCATAGCGCCGCGACCGATCAGAGCCTGCTGCCCAACTACGACGCCACCCAGAGATATTTTGCCTTTTCCAATCTGTTCGGCGATTCGCTCTTCTCCGGACTGGATCGGATCAGCGTCGGGCATCGTATCGGCTATGCCCTGACCTCGCGTCTGCTCAACCATGGCGCTGCCGATGCCTTGTGGCAGAGCGCGGAGGTGAGTCTTGGTCAGCGTTGGGCGCCCGAAGGATCCCGTGAATACCAGCAGGGCGAGGATTTTTCACAGGTGGTATCGGCCATGGGGTTGCGTCTGCGTGGTGGTTGGGAGATCGATGCCACCAACCGTTACGACCCCGATGTCCAGGAAATCGAAAATACTTCTGTCCGTCTGTCGCTGTTTCATACACGCAGGGACAGCATTGCCCTGGGATACCATTACAATCAGCCTTCGCCAACGGGGGTGATGATGGAAAACACGGGATCGCTCCTGGAAGATGCCGTGATCGATACCCATCTTGGTTTGAACGAACAATGGTCCTGGAGCCAGGAGGCAAGTTATTCCCTGAATCAGAATACCATCAAGAGTTGGCGGACGGGGCTTGCCTACGAGCATCAATGTTGGAAGTTGAGCCTCGAAGGGGGACGCAACCTGGCCCATGATACCGACAATCATGGTGGCGGGTTCATTGGGTTGTTTCTTGGACTGAAAGGGATCGGCGATTATGGGGTCTGAGGTTTCCAGGAGTTCCAGGGAAAATGGGACGATGATTTCCGGCGTCCGCGGGTTCGGGATGGGCGCTGGTTGGGACCGCCGGGTTGGGGTTTTGTCGTTGCTGGCGTTCCTGGCTTGGTTTTTTGTGGCGGCGCGGGTGGTTGACGCAGCCGACCCGAGGGATCGGATGGAACATCCGGGCAGAATTCAGGGGCAACCGGTCACGTCCCAGGAGTCCAAGGGGTCCGCAACGGGATCTTCGTCGGGCACGTCTCGGGTCTTTCGGGCGGTTCCGGAAAAGGAGAAGGATAACGGACGTGTCCAGGATGGATCTCGGGCCGTTTCCGGGGATGCCCCATCTTCCGCATCCGGGGAGACGGTCTTGCAGGGCGGGCCATTGGATCGGATTGTCGCGGTTGTCGAGGCCCAGGTCATCAGCGATCAACCGGTTCAACCCCAGATCATCACCTTGTCGGAGGTGGACGATCTGATTACCCCGGCGCTTGAAAAATTGCGCGCAAAGGGGGAGGAATTCGACCTGGAGGCGCTCAGAAAGCGGGGACTGGATGAATTGATCGTCCGCAAATTGCGCGACCAGAAGGCGGCGCAGTTGGGGGTGACCGTGACGGATGACGACATCGATGACATCATCGGTCAGTTGGAACGAAAAAACAAACTGCCACCCGGTGGACTTCCCGATGCCTTGCGGCGGGAAGGGATCGATTATGCTCGTTACCGCAGGCAGTTGAACGATCAGATTCTTGAAAGCCGGTTGATGAAACGGGTCATTCATCCTCTGATTTCCGTTACCGACGACGAGATGCGCCTTCTTTTCGAGCAGATGGCGCGGGATCAGAGCCGGGAAGAGGAAATCCACCTTGGACAGATTCTCTTGGAGGTCCCATCCGGAGCGACGTTCGATGAGGTCGATCGGTTGCGGGAGAAGGCGTTGGACATGGCCCGGTCGTTGCGCGAGGGCAAGAGTCTGGCCGCTTTGGCGAGTCAGTTTTCCAGTGACTCCTCGGGCCTGAGTGGCGGCGACATGGGATGGTTCAAAAAGGGTGATTTGCCCGAGAACCTGGAGCGTGCGGTATTTCATCTGGACAAGGAGGAGGTATCCGAACCGCTTCGTTCTCCCCAGGGGTTTCATATTTTCAAGATGCTTGACCGGCGTTTGCGGGAGGTCGGTCTGGAGTCGCGTCCGGGGGGCGAGCGGTTCAAGGCGCGACATATTCTTGTCAAGGTCGATGCCAACCGTTCCGAGGAAGCGGCGCGGGCGCGGATCGAGGAGGTCCGACGGAAGATCGAGGATGGCGAACCGTTCGAAAAATGGGCCGCCGAGGTGTCCGAGGATGCCAACTCTGCCCGTGATGGCGGTCATTTGGGGTGGTTCGAGCGGGGGGCGATGGTCGAGGCCTTTGACAAGGCGACGGGCGCCCTCAAAAAGGGGGAGGTCAGCGCCCCGGTTCGCACTCCGTTTGGCTGGCATCTGATCAAGCTGGAGGACAGGGAATCCTTGAGCCCCAGTTCGTTCGAGGCGCAAAAGCCGATGCTTGAACAACGCCTTCTTGCCACCAAGGCCAAGGATCGCTACAAGCAATGGCTGCGGGATTTGCGCCTGCGGGCCTTCGTGGAATTTCCTTGATCGCGGTTTCCATGGGGGATCCTGCCGGCATTGGGCCGGAGCTGGTTCTGCGTGGCTTTTCTCCACTGCCGCGTCGGGTTCATGTGGGGGATCCCGAGGTCTACAGGAAGATGGCGCGGCATTTTCATCTTGATCTGGAAATGGTCGAGGTCGCTTCTCCCGAGATGGCGGCAACGTTGCCGGGGCATGTTTTTTCCATTCTGCCTGTCGAAGGGGGCGGGGCTGTGGAGAAATGGCTTCCTGGCCATCCCGATCCCCGTTTTGCCGCGGCGACGGTCAACAGTATTCTTTCGTGTTGCCGGCTGGCCCAGGCGGGTCGGGTCATGGCGATGGTGACGCCCCCCATCAATAAAAGTGTCTTGCATGCGGCGGGATATTCCTTTCCGGGGCATACCGAACTCATCGGTTCCTGCGCTGGATCTCTTCATCCGGTGATGATGTTGACCGGTCGGGGGTTGCGGGTGGTGCCGGTGACGATCCATCAATCCCTGGCCAGTGTCTCTTCGACCCTGACTCGGGATGCCGTTGAACAATGTATCATGACCACATGGCAGGCGTTGATCGACGATTTTGCCATCGCCCGGCCTCGGGTGACTGTTGCCGGTCTCAATCCCCATGCCGGCGAGGGGGGGATTTTTGGTCACGAGGAAGAGAAATTGTTGATTCCTGTCTGTGACCGTTTGCGACACGTTTTGGGTCCAGGCCTGGTGGGACCGCTTCCGGCCGATACTCTTTTTCACGAGCGGGCGCGTGCTTCCTATGATGCCGTTGTGTTGATGTATCACGATCAGGCGTTGATTCCCCTTAAAATGCTGGCTTTTGGCGAGGCGGTCAATGTCACTTTGGGATTGCCGTTCATCCGCACCAGTGTGGATCATGGGACTGCCTATGACATTGCCGGGCGGGGGGTGGCGGATGGACGTTCCTATCGGGAGGCGCTCGGGTTGGCCGGGATCCTGTCGGCCAACCGAAAAAAAATTATTGAAAAAAAAAAGGGGTCTGGGGGATTGCCCCCAGGGTTTTGACTTTGTTTTTGACTTTGTTTTTCCACGCCCCCTTTCACCCGAAGCAAGATTCCCGCGTGGTTTTTGCGAAAAGATCGGGACGCATTGCCGGTTCTGCATGACCAGGGGCGAAGCCCCTGGACCCCACCAGGGGCTTCGCCCCTGGACCCGTAATAATTTCTTTGCCCCAGGTTTCATTATTTGTCAGAATTGCGCCGATTTTTCTCGACGATTTCGAAGGGGGGAAATAATGATGGAACTGGATTATTTGAAGTCGATCATGGACCTGATACGAGACAACAGGTTTGACGATGCCTGGGATGTCATCGACCACGTGTTGCAAACCGAGCCGGAACGGGTGGCACAATGGTATCTTCTGTCACGTTTCATCGCTTGTGGCGATCAACCATTCAGTCGGGAGGTGCGGGGGTCGCTGGGTGAGATCAGCCGTGCGGCTTTGCGGGCGTTCGATGGTATTCTTGAAGGATTGGAGGCCTATGTCCCGGAGGCGGTTGCCATCGAGAATGCAAGGAATGCGACGATGACCCGTCTGGAGAAATTTTTGGCGACGATCCGGGAGGTGGGACACTGTAAGGAGACTGGGACGAAAGAGCTTCGATATCGGGAAGAGGAACCGTTGCTGCGTTTTCTCGAACGGATGCGACTGGAGAAATTGGCCCGAATGGATCCGGCCAAACGAATCGAACTTCGTCTGGATGGTCTGCGCCGTCGCATGAAAATACAGAGCGACGCCCTCCCAGAGGTCGGCAGGCATCGCCTTGCGGATCGTTTGATCGCTTTTGGCGGGACGCTTCGCGAAGAAGGAAAAAAAGGGGTACGACATGTCTGATTCCCGGTGGCGATTTCTGGTTTTGAATGGTCCCAATCTGAATCTTCTGGGACGTCGCGAACCATCGATCTATGGCGCGGCCACCCTGGAAGAGATCGAACGCGATTGCCGCAAGGCGGCGCTGGAATGGGGCGTGGACCTTGATTTTTTTCAGAGCAACCATGAAGGGGCGCTTCTTGATCGGATCGGAGCCGCCCTGGGAATGGTCGATATGATCATCATCAATCCCGCCGCGTTGACCCATACCTCGGTCGGACTGCGCGATGCCTTGCTGGCGGTCGGAATTCCCGTCATCGAGGTCCATCTTTCGAACGTTTACCGCCGAGAACCGTTTCGCCATCATTCCTACATCGCCGATATTGCCCTTGGTCAGATTGCAGGATTGGGGGCGATCGGATATCGTCTGGCGATCGAGGCGGGGATTGGGTATCTCGATCGTTCGGTGGCTGAAAAAAACATGGAAAATCATGGCTATCCACCGGGAAAGGGAAGGGATCGCCAATGATGAACAATCGTCGGACGGAACCCTTGTCCGAGATGAGGCCCTTGATCGATCGGGAACATCTGCGATCGTGTATCGAGGACATGGCCCGGAGGATTCTGGCCGATTTTTCCTCGGCCACGGCGATGGCGGAGCCTCCTGTCATCGTGGTTGCCATGAAATCGGGATTCATGTTTGCCGCCGACCTGCTTAAGGCGCTTGACCAGCCATGGCCGGTCGTCTTCGCCTGGCCGCGGCAGGATGGGATTCCGATGGTCCTCGAAGGGGCAGCATTGATTCGGGGACGGCAGGTGATTGTGGTCGATGTCTTGATGGATGCGGGGGGCAGTCAGAAAAAATTGCAGTCATGGCTCATGGGACATCATGCGGCCTCGGTTCGGTTTGCGATCCTTCTCCACAAGACCGTCGATCCTTCGGCAATGGTTCCGATCAGTTATCTGGGCTTTGAAGTCCCTGATGTCCGTCTGGCGGGTTACGGCCTGGATGAGGATCAGTCTTTCCGTGGACTGGCCTCAGTCCATACATGGTGGCAACAGACCTGAGACGGGACTACGGTCGAAAACAGTGGCAGGGGCCGGTTTTTCTTGGAAAAAACTTGCTTTGCCAATCTTTTCCGGTATTTCTTTCGTTAAATTTCCATTCATTTCCCCACCACATTCCAGTTCTCTCCCTGCTCCAGATCGTTTCCGGTCCCAGCGGTATTGTGGTTACCGTGCAAGATGTCCCTCACTGGGCAACAGCCAACCGAAATTATTCGTTGATCTTTTTGATATTGAATATCGGAATTTTAAGGAGTACAATGATACGAGTAATAAATATTCCTATTAACAATGATAAGATGGAGAATGATAATCATGAGTTCCTCTATCACAACCATAAGTAATACTCCAGGAATGGACGTACTTGGCTGGACCTATAATATTTATGGAAAATACGCATCCGCCTTGGCTACCGTGCAGTGCGTGGTGCAGGATCTGGTCGATTTCAACGATGGGACCCTTTCCTCGGACAGTCAGACCAAACAAAAGGTCGGAAACAATACCTATGCCTATCCCAGGATTTGCACCTTCCAGGATGTGGCCGAGGCTTCTTCTTTTTCGGTGTATGGCAGCAACTACCAGAGTTTCGAGAGCAACCTGTCGCTGCAGGTGGGGGCATCGGTCAAATATGGGGCGTTTGCGGCATCGGTATCGTCGGAGTATTCCGAAACCACCCGCGCCACGTCGAGCAACCAGTTTTATCGGTTGGTTGACAACTATTCTTCTCAAATTGCCCGATTGGAAAATCCATCCACCCTTACATTCACGAGTGCTTTTTACAGCGCCTTGAACGATACCACCAACAGTTCCAGCCAGATCAAGACCCTGTTCCGGACCTATGGCAGCCATCTTGTGACCGGCGTGGTATTGGGTGGAGAATGCCGTATGAACTGTTACTCCAGCACCACGACCTATTCGTCGCAAACGACATTCACCAACGAAGCGAAAGCCAAATACAACAATGCCGTGGGGCAGGCGCGTTTTTCCACGACGGTCAGTTCGAGCGACACATCCTGGGAGGAAAATATTCAGGAAGACTCGTCCCTGGAGATTGTTGGAGGATCGGTCACGGCTCAGAACGCTCTTATCAACAACCAGGACTGGGATACCTGGGCCAAATCGGTCATGAATGCTCCAGCAATCGTGGATTTCATGGCCGGTGGTCTGACGCCCATCTGGAATCTTTGTACCGATCAGACGACACGGGCCAAGAATCTTGAAAGTGCCTTCGAGTCTTTGTACACCCCCAGGCACACTACCCCGGTGTGGACCAAATCGCCCAACTCGGACGGAAACAATTCTTCGGCTCTTTCCTGGAATATCGATGTGGATCTGGTCGGGACTTCGCTGGCAAGCCGCATTCCCTATCTGGTGATGACAGGTTTTGGGGCACGCATCGATAAAGACACGCACGTAACCCGCATCGGGGTTCAGGTGACGGACCTGGGTACGGGACAGGTCTATTATTTTGTCAAGGGCGACCAAAGCAACTTTCAAAAGGATCAGTTTGAACAGTTTGGAACGGTCCCAAGCGGTTGTGTCTTGACCGGCATTGGATTTCGGGAAAGCAATAACAACTTGAGCGACCTGACCTTGTACTACCAGGTATTGGACATGGCCGGTGTCGAAAGAGTTTCGACTACCGACGGAGGTGGCACGACGACGACTGTTGATGGTGGTCTTCTCGGAGGCACGGTATTTTCCAAGGTCATTGGCGGATCGAGTCAGGAACAGTCCTATGTTCCCCTGGCTGGCAACACCAGCGTGATGACGGGTATTCAAGTCGCCTCGTCCCATGGCAAGGGAGGTTTCTGCACCCTCAACGTGTATCTGGCCACGCTTTACCGCGAGGTTGACAACTGATTGCTCCTTTTTGCAAGATTTTCCCAATTTCCGTGGACGTTCACGAGAGAATCCTGGAGACTCGGGATGGATGGTCTGTATTTGACGGATGGTGTCGAGATGGAGGGCCGCGGATGGCGAACGGTTCATGACAGGGGATACATCGAGTGAATATGAAGGGGAATGTTTGGGGGGGCTTTCATGACCTCCCTGGGCGTGGTTCCCTGGACCAGGGACGAGCTGGTGGACTCCCTGGAGGAATTCTCCGTCGTGTACCGCGATCGTCCTCTTCGGGAGAACAAGGGGGGGATGGGCGCGCCGCACATGTTCGCCATCTGGTTCATCCTGAGAAGGTTGAAGCCGCGAGTCATCGTTGAAAGTGGTGTTTGGCATGGCCTTGGGACATGGTTTTTCGAACAGGCTTGTCCCGAGGCCGAACTTCATTGTATCGACATCAATCTGGAACGAATCCGTTATCGTTCTCCCAGGGCGGTCTATCATGATCGGGATTTTTCCGAAATCGACTGGACCGCGCTTCCCCGTTCCGACACCCTCCTTTTTTTCGATGATCATCAGAATGCCTGTGAACGGGTGAAAACCGCGCGTTGGTTTGGTTTTCTTCATCTGGTGTTCGAAGACAATTATCCGCCGGGTCAGGGCGATTGTTACAGCTTGAAACAGGTGTTGGCCCGTTCGGGGTTCCAAAGAAACTTTGGCCGCCCCAAAGGGTTCAAGGGATGGGTAGGCCAGGGCCTTTCCCGGATTCGGGAAATGGTGTCGCCGACGCATTCTCCCATCCCTCCCAATTCCCGTGACGCCCGGTACTTGATGGAAAATCTTGACGTCTACCAGGAGATGCCACCCGTCTTTAAAAAGAGAACCACCCGCTGGGGGGGGGATTGGGATGATCCTGCTCTTGGAACTCCGGAACCTCTTCTGGATTCGGTTCAGGCTCCCTGGCAACAGGTGTTTTTCGATGAGGCAGCTTCGTATACTTGGATGTGTTATCTACGGTTGAAAAAATGAGCGTCGATCAATATTGCCAACGGGCACTGTCCGTATCGGACGGCAATGGCATTGATCCTGTCGGGGAAGCACCGGGCGGGTCTCGGGTGGCGCTCCTGATCCCGATTCACAATGGACTTGCCTTTACGCAAAAGACTCTGGCCGGGTTGGCGGAGCGGTTGTTCCAGGGCGGGGATTTTGAGCGACGGGTGGTGGTGGTGGTCATCGATGATGGTTCCAGCGATGGCAGTGCCGATTGGATTCGGCTGTGGTATCCGCAGGTGCATCTTTTGCATGGCGATGGTTCTCTGTGGTGGAGTGGCTCGATCAATCTGGGGGCGCGGTATGCCTTGGAGCGGTTGCGGGTTGATTGGCTTCTTCTTTGGAACAATGACATCCTCTGTCACGAGGACTATTTCCAACGTTTGTTCGATCTGCTGGTGTGTCCGGATCCCTGGTGCCTGATCGGCTCCAAGTTGATGTTCCTGGAACCGCCCGACGTTATTTTTTCCATGGGCTGCCGGTTTGATTCGCATACCGCCCGGAGCCGCTTGTTGGGCAGCGGGCAGAAGGATGGGACGGACTTCGCGCAACCGATCGAGGTCGATTGGGTGGGGGGAATGGGAACGGTGGTGCATCGGCGGGTGGTGGAACGGATTGGATATTGGGATGAACGCCGCTTTCCCCAATATGCGGGCGATGCCGATTTTTGTCTTCGGGCGGGAAAGGCAGGGTGTCGCATTCGGGTCGAACCTGGCCTGGTCATCTGGAACGATACCTCCAGTTCCGGTCTTCCCCATCGCAACCGTTTCGACCTGTTTTTCCGTTCGTTTGCCGACAGAAAATCATGGTTTCATCTGCCGACCCAGATTTATTGGGTTCTGCGCCACGGCCAGTCCCTGAACGCCTGGATTCATTTATTACGTCTCTATGCCGGTTATGTAGGAGGTTTCGTCTATTGGAAGGTTCTTGGCACGTTGGGGCTGTGCCGGGAAAAAAAGAGAAACCCTTCCCCCTGGAGGGGACGGTGGTTCAGGGAAGGGGCCTATTTTCTGTTGGGGCTGCGTCTTTTCCTCTACAACAAGTTGTTTAACCGATTGCCTTTCGCCATTGTGCGGCGCTGGGTGCATCGGCTCTATCTGATCCAGGGGGAGGGAAGCAACATTCTTTCCGGAGTCGAATTTCTCTATTCGGGGTTGGACAGGAATAAGATTCGTATTGGCCGCAATTCGGTGATCGGAAACCGGGTGGTGTTGGATGGGCGGGGGGGGGCCATCATCATCGGTGATTGTGTCGATATTGCCCGGGAGTGTGCGTTGTTTACGTTGCAACACGAGCCGGATGACGATCATCATGGGGTTCGGGGGGGCGATGTCGTCATCGAAGATCATGTGTGGATCGCCGCGCGGGTGACGGTTCTTCCCGGGGTGACCATTGGTCGGGGGGCGGTGGTGGCGACGAACTCGGTGGTGACCCGCAATGTGGAACCCATGGCCATCGTGGCGGGCAATCCCGCCAGGAAAATCGGGATCCGCCGCTCCAAACTCGACTACGTTCTCAACTATTTTCCCTATTTTCAATGAGATTCCCGTGGGGGAGGGCCTGGATCGCGGTTGTCTGGCCATGATCCACCTTTGGATCCTGACGTGATCCAGGAAGGCCCGGAGGATCGCTTGCGCGGTCAGGGGGGCTGGAAGGTTGTTTTTCCGCCAACAAATTCAACAATTCCGTCTCGTCCAGGATGGCCACTTCCAGTTCCTTTGCTTTTTGCACCTTGGATCCGGGGTCCTTGCCGGCGATCAGAAAATGGGTTTTCCGGGAAATGGATCCTGAAACCTTGGCCCCCAGGGTTTCAAGCCGGATCCTGGCTTCCTGGCGGGACATCGATTCCAGGGTTCCGGTAAGGACGACGGTGCGGCCTGCCAGGGGTTGCCGCTCCGAGGGACGAATGGCATCGGGGGCGATGGTGCTCCAGTGGGTTTCGGGGATGTCGAGGAGTCGATCGACCATTTCACGCTGTCGGGGTGATGCGAAGAAAGAGGAGACATGTTGCGCCACGACCGGTCCGACATCGGCAACTCCTTGAAGATCCTCGGGGGCAGCGGTCATCAATCCATCCAGGGTTCCGAAATGACGCGCCAGCAAGGCGGCGGTTCGCTCGCCGACATCCCGGATTCCCAAGGCAAAAAGAAATCGTTCCAGATCACGCCCGCGGCTGCGATCAATGGCCGCGAGAAGATTGGCTACCGATTTTTCTCCCAGTCGTTCCAGCTCCGTCAGCCGGTCACGATGTCGATGAAGGTGGTACAGATCGGCAGCCGTAGTGATCAAGCCGGTATCCAGCAACAACGCACACATCTTGTCTCCCAGCCCCTCGATATCCATGGCCCGGCGACTGGCAAAATGTTTGATCGACTCGCGGCGTTGCGCGGCACAGGAAAGTCCGCCGCTGCAACGGACGACCGTTTCATGGACCTCCCTGACGACGGCGCTGCCGCAAACGGGACATGCCGGGGGACAGGAGACTCCTGGATGGCGCGGAGTGGGCGACGATGAGGGGACCACCCGGCGGACCACCTCGGGGATGACATCGCCGGCGCGGCGAATCAGCACCGTATCTCCAGGCCGGACATCCTTGCGGGCCATCTCGTCAAAATTATGCAGGGTGGCATTGGTCACTTCGACCCCGCCGACCTGGACTGGATTAAGGCGGGCGACCGGGGTCAGGGCTCCGGTGCGACCGACCTGGATGTCAATGGCGGTGACCACCGTCGCCACCTCTTCGGCGGGAAATTTGTGGGCCGTTGCCCATCGGGGGTCGCGGTGGCGAAAGCCCAACCGTTCCTGCCAGTCCAGGCGGTTGACCTTGTAGACCACGCCATCGATTTCATACGGAAGTTCGTGACGGCGGGACGCCATCCGCGCAAAATAATTCAGACACCCTTCGCTTCCCTGGACCACTTCACTTTCAGCGCAGACCGGCAATCCCCAGGCCGCCAGTTGCCGCAGAACCTTTTCCTGGGTGGCGGGTACCTCCCATCCTTCCACCTTTCCCAGGCCATGGCAAAAAAAAGTGAGGGGGCGACGGGCCGTGATCCGGGGATCAAGCTGGCGAATCGCTCCCGCTGCGGCGTTGCGCGGGTTGACAAAAATCTTTTCTCCCTGCCGTTGCATGCGCGCATTCATTTTGGCAAACAACTTGAGGGGAATGAAAACCTCGCCACGAATTTCAATCCTTTGGGGATGGGTGTTTCCCGACAGCTTCAAGGGGAGGGCCGGTACCGTGCGCATTTGCAAGGTGACATCCTCTCCCACCATACCATCGCCGCGGGTGGCAGCAGTTGTCAGAACGCCAGCGACATAGGTCAGATTGATGGCCACTCCATCCAGTTTTGGTTCGGCATGGTATTCGATTGATTGGTCGATGCCCAATCCTTCCAGCACCTGGCGGTGAAAATCGTGGACATCCGCCGGGGAAAACCGGTTGGACAGGGAGCGCATCGGCAGTCCATGAGATACACTGGGGAATTGTTCCAGAGGCCGTGCCCCGACGCGATGGGTGGGGGAGTCGGGGTCGTCAAGATGGGGAAAACGCCCTTCCAGTTGCAGCAATTCTTGAAACAGCCGATCGTATTCATGATCGGAGATGATGGGATCATCCTGTCGATGATAGCGGTCGTTGTGTTCAAGAATTGTCGTGCGCAGATGGCGAAGGCGGAGTGATTCTTCAGGGGATGGTTCGTTCATGTCAATCATCCTGGATCCGGGGGGACCTGAATCGTTCCCCTATTTGAACGACTGCACCAGGGATCCGACCACGAGCGTCCATCCATCCACGAGTACGAACAGAATCAACTTGACCGGCATCGAGATGACCAGCGGTGGCAACATCATCATCCCCATCGACATGATGACGCTCGCCACCACCATGTCAACGATCAGAAAGGGAAGATAAATCAGAAACCCGATCTGAAAGGCAGTGGTCAGTTCCGACAGAATGAAGGCGGGGATCACCAGGCGCAGAGGTATTTCATCGACTGTTTGCGGTTTTTTTTCTCCCGAAAGGCGAACGAACAACGCCAAATTTTTTTCCCGGGTTTGCCGCAGCATGAAGGCCCGTACTGGTTCGACTGCCCGCTTCCAGGCCGTTTCCTCCTTGATCTGTTTGTCAAGATACGGTCGCAAAGCATTGTCATAGACCCGATCGAACACCGGACCCATGACGAACATGGTGACGAAAAGGGACAGGGCGATGAGTACCTGGTTCGGTGGTTGCCCTTGCAGACCCAGGGCCTGACGGGTAAAGGACATGACGACGATGACCCGGGTAAAAGAGGTCACCATCACCAGCAGGCCCGGCGCCAGCGAAAACAACGTCAGAAAGGCCAGGATTTGCAGACCGATCCCGACCTGTTCCGGATCCGCCTCTCCCGTCGCCTGACCGGTATGAAAGGTGACGCCGGGAAGTTTGATGTTGGCCGCCTCGGCGCCAACGATCCATGCCCCCCACGTCAGTCCCGCCACGGCCAACGCAAGAAGAAAGAAGCCCTTGACCCGGCGGTTCACGAGTCCGACTCCGGAGTCTCGGGAAGGGGAGGAACCACGGGGACTTCCCTGGTCTTTCCACGAGGAAGATCCGCGGCGTCGAGTTCCGCCAACAGGCTGATCCGTTCTCGTGTCACCCCCAAAAGCCAGGCGCGGGCACCGATGCGAACCAGCCGGATTCCCATTCCCGGTCCCAGATTGCGACCATCGACGACATGAATGGGTCCCGGAGCGCCCCACGAAGGTTGATAGCGCCGCGTCAGATGGACCGCCAACGCCGCCAGGACGACAAAAATGAACAGATAACCCGCAACCTCGACCCCTTTGGCCCAAAGATCCATCGTCGGGTCGAATTCCTCGGCCCGACAAAGGGAAAACGGCATCATCCAGGTGAAAACGGCCAGAACAACCCGTGCCGCCAGGACATTTTTCAAGATCATCCGCGCAGATTCTCCAACCTTTCGTTCAACGAAACAATGTCGGTGATGCGGATGCCCAGTTTGTCCTTGATCATGACCACCTCGCCATAGGCCAGGAGGCGGTCGTTGACGTGGATTTCAAGTGGATCGTCCGCTTCCTTCTCCAGTTCGATCAATGCCCCCTTGTTGAGTTTCAGCAGATCGCGAATCTGCATCTTCACCCCTCCCAGACGCACCGAAACGTTGAGCGGTACGTCCATGAGGAGTTCCAGATTTTTTGGAACCCCATGAGTGACCGACATGGTATCCATCCCGGCGATGGGGGCCATGTCGAAATCAAGGTTGCCGGCCTCGTTGTCATCCATTCCGGAATTCTCCCGATCCTTTGATGATGATTTGTTCGTTCCACGGCGGGGGGTCCCCGCCACAATCACGATTCGTGACCCGATCGTCGTCTATTTGTCTTCGGGGACGATCTGGGTGATTCGGACCGCTTTTTTTCCATGGACAATGCCCGCCTGGGCCATGAACTTGACTTTTCCTTCGACCTCGACGGTGATTTCCTTGGCAAGATCGTGACTCAAGGTGATGACATCGCCTTTTTTGAGGTCAAGCATGTCCTGAACCGACATGGTTTCGTTGGAGATGACCGGCGATACGCGCAATGCGACCATTCCCAGTTGATGGACCAGGGAATCGATCCAGGCGGATGAGCCTTCCACCTGATCCTTCTGCTGAAATCCAACCTTGAGCTGCTGTTTGAAAAGTTCGAGAATGACCGATGGATAACAAACCGTGAGACTCCCTTCCGCATCTCCGACCTCCACCGCGAAGGAAATGAGAAAGACCGTTTCGTCCAAGGGCATGACCGCCGCGAACTGGGGCTGATTTTCCCAGCGTGTCAGGACAAGTTTGAAGGAATTATCCAGTTTTTTCCAGGAAAGCTCGATCTGTTCCCGGGTCACGTCCATGATCCGGTCGATGACCTTCATTTCGAAGGGGGAAAAATTGCGGTATGGACGTTCCGAGTCGCCGCTGCCACCGAAAAAACCTTCGAGGATGTGGTACATGACATCGCCGTCGATGGAAATCAGACTCATTGCCTGGGTCGGTTCCACGCGGAGGATGCTGATGAAGATTGGCGGGTCGAGCCCGTGGAGAAAGCGACCGAACACCTGGTTGGTGGTGGTCTTGGGCTGAACATGAACCTCACGCCCCACTTTCTGGCTCAACTTGAAGGAAAGTTGCGAGGCCAAGTGTTCGTTGATCAGGTCGAGTCCTGGCATCGCCCCGACGCGGATGGAGGTTTTCTGACCGAAAAAGAAGGGGGTCACCTTTTTTTCTTCGGCCCCTGCCGGAAGATCGCCATCGACCGTCTCCAGGTCGATGGATCCTTCTTCCAACCCCTGCATCAAAGCGTCGATTTCTTCGGAGGAAAGAATTTGAGTCATGTGGCCTTGATTATTGGATGACGAATTCGGTGAAATAGACCCGTGTCACCGTGCCGTTGACCAGCATCGCATTGATACGGCTGAGCAGTTCGTCGCGCAGACGGAATTTCCCCTCCATCGCCTGCAATTCCTGGGACGATTTGGAGGTCAGGAGTTGCAGGACGGTATCTCGCAACTGCGCTTTGCGCCGTTCGAGTTCCGCCTTGAGTGCCTCGGTGTCCATTTCCAGTTCGATGGAGGCTTTGAGATAACGGTTGCCTCGTGGTTCGCTCAGGTTGACCACGAAGGGTTCCAGTTTGTACATCTCCCCAACCATGGAGTTGGGGTCCTTGTTGACGGTTTCCGCGGCTGGTTCCAGTTGTTGCGCCTCCTGGGCCGCTTTTTCCCCCATTCCCTTGCCGATGAAGAATCCTCCACCCGCGCCCACCAGGAGCCCTACGACCAGGAGTATGATTTTGATCAGGCCTCCGCCACCCCCGCCGCCCGACTCTTCCTTTTCCGAATCTTCCGCCATGTTTCACCTTTTGCGATGACAGTCCAATTACTGCTTTACATTAACAGCATATCACCGATGCCACAACGTCTTCCATGGACAACGTTTCCCGAAAAAACGAAAAAAAACGACCCATGGGGACGATGTTCCCCGCCATCAGGCCCGGGATGTCGCGGCATGCCGTGGCGATCCCGGGTTGCTTTACGTTGATCCATCAACGTTTGAGGGCCAGGAGTTCTTCCAGCATGCCGTCGGTGACGGTGACGATGCGCGAGTTGGCCTGGAATCCCCTTTGCGTGGTGATCATGCGGACAAACTCGGCGGACATGTCTACGTTCGACTGCTCCAGCGAGTAGGAGAGGATTTCCCCAAGCCGACCGCTGGTGGGTTCGCCGATCTTGGGCAATCCCGATGCCACCGTCTCGGCGAACAGGTTGGATCCCACCTGTTCGAGGGCGGTTTCGTCGTCGAAGTCCACCAGGGCGACTTGATAGAGTTTCTTGCTTTGACCATTGGTGAAGTTGCCGATGACCTCGCCCTTCTGGTTGACCGCCAGTTTGTCCAGATACCCGGAAGGAAAGCCGTTCTGTTCCAGCCTCAGGGTGGCGAAGCCACTGGTGACCTGAAGGCAGCCGTCGGAGCCGGTATTGCCGAGATCGGATGCCAGGGTGGTGTCGGAGTAGGTCAATTCAAGGGTCTTTTTGGAAAAATCGTTGGTGGCATCCCCCTGTTTGCCGAGGGCATCCCCGAAATCGAAGAGAATCTCCTGGGTTTCGGCTCCGAGAAACTGGAATTTCAAGGGGGTTGATCCTTCCTGTACCAGCCGTCCCTGATTGTCGAACATCAGACGCCCCGAGGTATAGGTGGCGCCATCGGGGGCGGTTTTGACATTGTTCTTGTCCAGATCGAGCGCCGTCAGGGTCGTGGTCGAGGCGCTGCGCTGGCCCAATTCCAGTTCATCGTTCTGGACCACCGAGTGCCATTCCCAGGTATTGTCGTTATCCACACCCTTGATCTCGGTCACCCCATCGTCTCCCGAGACGTTGGCAATGGTGACGGTGCTTGAACTCGGAGGATCGACCTTGAGTTTGTAGCGCACCCCTTCGGCGAGGGCGGGGGCCTTGCCGTCGGTTTTCGCCTTGATTTCCGACAGGGCCACGCTGCGGCTGATGGTTTTCTTGCCGACATCGTCCTTGGTGACCTTGTAGGCGTATTCCCCGAGGATTTCGGTATTGTCCTTGAGCGAGGTGAAGGTGACGGGAATCTTGAGTTCCTGTCCTTCGACAAAGGCCTTGCCCGTCGGATCGTTGATGTCGAAGCGCATTTTCCTGGTGGAATCACCGCCGGTCATGGTCGCCGGAATCGCCAGGGGCAGCTTGCGAAAATGAATCTCGACATTGTGCCCCGTCCCCTTGGTGTCGAAGACCCGGACCGAGGTCGAAAAATCATAGGTCGAAGGGTCCTCGGGATTGTATTTGACGGTAATGTCCTTGGCCTGGGTGCTGGCGTCAAGGTTGGCGCCGACCTTGACGAGGCTCGTGGCGGTGGGACTGACATTGACGAATTTGGCAAGGTTCAGATCGGTCAAACCGCCGGCCCTCTGGTTGCCATCTTCGTCGAGTTCCCATCCCTGCAACACCATGCCGCCGGAGGTCACCAGATCGCCATTCAAATCCTTGGTGAATCCACCGGCGCGGGTGTAGAAGGTGTCCTTCGGACGACCCGCTTCGTCCACGGCATCCTCGGCGGCGAGCGAGGTGTCCTTCACCATGAAAAAACCTTTGCCGTCGATGGAAAGGTCGGTGACATTGGAGGTGGCGGAGAAGGATCCCTGGGTCATGTCCTGACGCACGTCGGCCAAACCGACACCGGTCCCGATCTGGGTCGAGGCGCCATTGCCCTGGTTGCCCACCGTTTGAATCAATACATCCTCGAATGACGAACTGCTCGACTTGAACGCGGTGGTGTTGGCGTTTGCCAGGTTGTTGCCGATTACCGTCATCGCCTCGCCAAAATTGGTCAAGGCGCTGGAACCTGCGAACATGGCTTGAATGATGGACATGAATGCTCTCCTGAAACAATGCGCTGATCAAACCGTTCCCGTTGTGACGCAGGCGTTCAGCCTGCCGTCGCGGTCGTTTCCTTCGCCGGCAGTTGTTCTACCCGCCGCACGTCGGCCAGGTTGACGGCATGACCGTTGACCTCCAGTGTGACTCCGGTGTCGGGATTGTTGACGACTCCGGTGACTTCTCCCTCTTCGTAGGTCGTCAGGGCGGTATCTTCCTCGGCGCCGTTCAACGTGACCGAAAAGGTCAGCACTCCCGAGGGAAGGTTCGCGTCGGAGAGGGTGGCGCTTTGTTCTCCCGCTTCATAGGGACGAGGATCGAAGCTTTTCACCAGACGACCCGATTCATCGTACAGATTGATGGTGACGGATCCCTTTTCGGGCATCAGAAACCGTACCGTCGCCTGACCGTCCGCGGCCAGGGTCTGGTTTCCTTCCGTGACCACCCTCTTGCCCATGTAGCCCACCGCCTGATTGACCTGGTCCACCGACTGCATCGAGATGAGTTGCCGCAATAGATTATTGCTCTGCTGTTGTTCGCTCAGGGCGGAAAACTGCGCCATCTGCGCGGTCATGTCGGTGTTGTCCATCGGTTCCAGGGGATCCTGGTGTTCCAGTTGCGCGGTCAGCATCTTCAGGAAATCGGCCTGGAGCTTGCTCGCATCCTGTGTCGTCGATGCGTACTTGGTGGAATCGGTTGGAGTTGTGGGGATGGAACCATAGGTGCCAGAGACGACCATGTCTGTTTCTCCTGATGCGTGACCTTGAACCGGATCTCCTTGAAGGGCTTGGTCCACCCCGGAAGGGTTTGGAGCACCGGTGTTACGATCCGTTATTCAAGTTTTGTGCCTGTTTTTATGCCCGGATAAACCGTTGATGCAAGACTGATTCTCCAATTCCATTCCCCTCGGGCGCCATTTTTTTCCGCTTTTGCGTCTGTAGAAGTTTCCCTGGGCAACTTTTTCCCGCCTGGGATCGGGATCGTTTCGTCCTGGTCAGGCAAAGACCGACAATCCTTGTCCGGGGGACCATGGACGCCGGGGGGGGGCTTCGGATCGACCAAGGTCCCCGGTCCCTTCTCCCTCGCCGTGAACGAATCCGCCACGGCCTTCCCGCCATTCGAATCCCTGTCCCGAGGTGTCACCTCGTTGTCGTTGATCCACCTGAACCGCGATGTCGCCAAATCCAAGATTTTGGCGCAGAAACGCCTCCTTCAATTGCGGCATCTGTTTGTTAAGCAGCTCCCGTGCCGCTTCGCTTTCGGTGGTGATCAACAGGTGGACCCTGTTTTCCTCGTCCACCGACAGGCGGACATCCATGGATCCCAGTTCGCGGGGCATCAGGTTGATGCGCACCTGTTCGGCGCCTCCCGGACGGGAGATCATCCGGATGCGACCGATTTGTTCCGCGAGGTCCTCGCCAAAGGTGGGCGAATGAGCGCTCAGGGAGGGCCGGGTGGCATGCTGGAGCACGGTTCCGGTTCCCGAGGTTCTCTGGCTGTTGAGTCCCCCTTCCAGGATCATTCCCTGGATCTCCTGTCCGCCCCGCCCCTGGGCCGTTTGACCCGGTTTCGCTCCGCCAAGGAATTGTTCGATCGGGTTGAAATGATTGGCGACCCAAGCGCCTCGGGAAAGACCGGACATCCCTTCGCCCCCCCCCGTGGTTCCGGGAACGACGGACAAGGAATCGACGCCCGGGGAGAAAGACGGCGGCACGGGGGCATGGGGAAGGGCCATCCGCGGGTCGGACCCATCCATCGGTCCGGAGAGCCATGCGGCCAGAGCCTCCTCGATTTCCTCTTCCTCGGACTTCGGGTGGACGTCGGATGTTTGCTCCGTTTCCCCGGAATCGTCTTTTCTTTCCTTCGCAACCGTCTCTTTTCTCCGGGTGGACCCGGTGTTCAGGGGATCGGTCGCGGCGCGTTCCTCCTGATTTTCGAGGTCGGCATCGCGGCGTTCGACGGTTTTTTCCGCTTCGGGTCGGGCAGGGGCCGATTCCGGTTGTTTCTTGACCGATTCCGATTCCTGTTCATTTGCCGCCCGGTCGAGGGCCTCCTTGAAATCCTCTTCGGCGGGGGCCGTCTGGGATGGTGTGTTGGCGGTCGTTTCGACAGGTTTGGGCCGTTGGATGTCCGGCAGGGGCATGCTCAAGGGGATCATGGCGGTCTCATCGGAATACCTGGGGAACGGGATCAATCTCCAAAATGGAATTCAATTGCCATGCCAAAGAGGAATCACGGTGACAACGGCATTTTTCCTCGGGGGGAAGGAAACGGAAGGTCCATTGTGTCACGAATGGCAGGCAGGTTTTGCCCGAAGCGCCAAAACCAGGGGGCAAAAGGATCCCCTCCGGCGAAACATGCCGGAGGATGGCCATGGACGCCAACCTTAAGGTGGTGCGGATTGCGGCGGGGGGACGTCCATTGCCGGGATGGACATGCCCGGCATGGGTTCAATGCAATTGGGATGTCAATTCCATGATGATTTCGGCAACGCTCTGGGTGGCATTCACCAGGCCGACGCTTTGTCCCGCCATGACCGACCCGTGTTCCACGTCGCCGTCGATGGCGGCCCGCTTCAGCGCTCCGACCCAGAAGTGTTCCAGTTCCAGTTGGGCCGTCTTGCGTTCCTTGGCGCCGTTCTTGATTTCCTGGATCAATTGCAATTGCAGGGCATTGAAGGATTGGGTTCCCTTGTTGACCAGGGCGCGTACCGGGATGACCGGCAATACCGGATCGAACTGGGCCGTGACCTGGGCATCACGCGCCTGGGCGCGGAGAAAGGCGTTTTTGAAGTTGGCATGGGCAATGCATTCATGAGCGACGACGAATCGCGTGCCCAACTGACAACCCGCCGCTCCCATGGCGACCAGGCCCGCGACCATGGTGCCGTTGGCGATACCGCCCGCGGCGAATACCGGGACATCGGTGAGATGGGGAAGAATTTCCTGGACCAGGACCGAAGTGGTGACCGGTCCGACATGCCCCCCCGCTTCGTGTCCCTCGATGATCAGGGCATCGGCGCCACGCTTGATCAGACGTTTGGCGAGCGCCAGTGACGGGGCGAACAGAATGACCTTGATGTCCGCCTGCTTCAGGGTATCGATGGTGGGTTGATCGGGAAGACCACCGGCGAGGACGCAGTGACTGATTTTTTGTTCGATGACCACCTGAACCAGTTCGGGGAGCCGGGGGTTGAGGGTGATCAGATTGACGCCGAACGGGTTGGCGGTCATGCTCCGGGTGGCCAGGATTTCCGTGCGCAACATTTCCGGAGGCATGTTGCCCGAGGCCAGAACGCCGAATCCTCCCGCCTCGGAAATGGCGGAAACCAGATGGTGTTCCGAAAGCCAGGCCATGGCCCCACCAAGGATGGCGTGCCGGGTCCCGAGAAACCGGGTTCCGCGCTGCCAGGATTCGGGTGGGACCTTGCTTGGGGGAGAATCGGGAAACGACATGGGACTGGGGATCCTGAAAATGATGGTCGTGAGACGCCAGAAGCCAAGGGCGCGAAGTTCGCGCCCTTGGCCGTACCGGGCTGGTCCGGAATCCGTTCGCGAGGAACGCGGCTGAAAAAGCCATTGCGCCCAGCGTCAGGCGGAATCGCCTTTGCCCGAGGACTTCTGGAGGCTCTATCCGGGATGGTTGGTCCGGAAGGTCTTGTCCAGAGCTTCGTCGGCTCCGGGCGGATGCAGCGCCCTCAGGCGGCGAACGCGGCGGACACGTCTCCCTTCTTGGTGTCGGCATCCAGGCGGGCCTTTCTGCTGGATTCGGGGATGAGACATACCTTGAGACGTTCTTCCAGACGATTCAGGGCCCATTTGGGGTCGATGTTGACCAGGGAACAGATCCAGTTGAAGGATCCCGGTTCCATCGATGGCGAATGGAACCATTTTTTCAAGGTGCGGTAGTCGTAGCGGAACACCGGGTCTTCCATGACGGCGGGGTCCTGACGGTACTTCTCCAGGGCGATCAGATCGCGCACCGCCCGATCCATGACAGCCATCCACAAGTGCGTGTCATTGTTGTCGGCGACGGGCTCGTTCATGATCTCCGAAACCACCGATTTTTTCATGATCCTCCTCCCGTTGTGATTCGTCGGGGCCCACCTGCCTGTCGCCCGCCGCCATGGACCGTCCCGATCCGCGAACGAAGGCGGACGAAGGGGTCATGAGCCGGTAAGGGCATTGTGGGCGTCTGTTGTTTTCGTTATGAATGACTGGCGATCGACGCGCGTCCGGCCTGCCTCGGGCCGGGGTTCGTGTTCATTTCCGCATTGGAAATGGACCATGCCGAAGCCCAATTGTATAGTCGATTCCCGTGCCGATTGCAATCGGCAAATGTTTTCACCGCGAGTCAGATTTGGCACGCTTTAGTTTCGTACCTGTTTGCGACATGATCGGTGAAGTGTGGCGAGCGGGTCATGTTTTTCAATGAGCCGTCTTGATTTACAGACCGCGATGGTCAAAAATGACTGCTTGAGACAATTTCGCTTTCACCCTGAGCGCATGAAGGTTTCGTTATGTCCGAGGAAGATGATGAGCTGTTGGGTATGTTCGTTCAGGAGGCTTCCGAGCATCTTGAAACCATCGAACCCGATCTGTTGACGCTGGAGGAGAACGGCGATGACACCGAACCGGAGATCATCAACCGCCTGTTCCGGGGGGTGCATTCCATCAAAGGCTCGGCGGGTTTCTTCGGTTTGACCAACATCACCAAGCTCAGCCATATCATGGAAAATCTGCTGGGCAAGGTCCGGGAACGCACCATGTCGGCGTCGCCCGCGGTGACCGACAGTCTTTTGTCGGGTCTGGACAAGCTCAAGGCCATGATCGAGGACGTCTCGGCGAGCGGGTCGGTGGATGCGAGCGAGGAAATCCGGGTTATCCAGGCGGTTCTGGACGGTGACGGAGGTGGCGCCGGAGCCGCGCCCCGCGAGGCGGTGACGCCAGCTGCGGCCCCCCCGGCGCCAGAGGCGGCCTCCGAAGAGGCGCCTCCCCCTGACGAGGGGGGGAATGCCGAGGCGTCTGCTTCCGAGGCCGATGGCGCGGTCGTTGCCGAGGCGGCTTTGCCTCCCGAGATGGCCGAGGTGGTGAAACCCGTTCCGGAACCCAAGGCGCCCGTTCCTGCTTCCGCACCCAAGGCGCCAGCCCCGGCCTCGGCGGGACCCGCGATGAGCGCCACTGCCCCATCCGGAGCGGGGTTCGATCTTGGCCGTTATGCGGAGGTCGTCTCCGATTCCATCATCCATGGCCGGAGGTTTTTTCTGTTTCACCTGGATGTGGAAGGGAGCGGTCCGGAAAAGAGGACCCGTTTCAACCAGACCAAGGCGCTTCTCTCGTCGGTGGGCAAGGTGGTCGATACCGACCCGCCCATCGCGGGGGAACAGGATCTGGAGCGTTATGCCGGGGTGTCGCTTGATCTTTTGATCACGACCGTGCTTGAAGAGGATCTTCTGGTGTCGCTGCTTCAGACCGAGGGGAGCCGGGTGAAACGCCTGGAGATTCCGGCGGAACTGGCGCGCAAGGTCGCCCCGCCCAAGGGGACGGCTCCGTCGGCCTCCCGGCGGCAGGAGGTCGCGGTCGAGGAGGATATTGCCGCGGAGTTGGTGCAGGAGGATGTCGGTTTCAAACCGCGCCTGCGCCGTCCCGAACCGGGAAGTCTGGCCACGGTGGCCGGGAAGGGGCGGGACGCGGGTGGGACCTCGGGGACGAAGGGGAGTGGCGGTCCGCCGGCGGTGGAGGAGACTCTGCGGGTCAGTGTGTCGCTGCTTGACGAACTGATCAACATGGCGGGAGAACTGGTGCTCGCCCGCAACCAGTTGACCCGGGCCGCGGTGGAGGTGCAGACCCAGTTTCCCCATTTTGGACCGTTGATTCAAAATCTTGACTCCATCACCAGCCGCATCCAGGAAAAGGTCATGCAGGCGCGGATGCAGCCGGTGAGCGTGGTCTTCAACAAATTTCCCCGGATCGTCCGCGATCTGGCGCGCAAGCTGGAGAAGAAAATCGATCTGGAAATCCGTGGTGGCGAGGTCGATCTGGACAAGTCGGTGATCGAACATCTGTCCGATCCCCTGACCCACATGATCCGCAACGTCGCCGATCATGCCATAGAACTGCCCCAGGACCGGGTCAAGATCGGCAAGCCGGAGGCGGGGCAGGTGGAGTTGGCCGCCTATCACGAGAACGGCCTGGTCAACATTTCCCTGGCCGACGACGGGGCGGGGATCGACGCCGAGAAGGTCAAGCAGAAGGCGCTGGAACGGGGACAGATCACCGAACGGCAGGCGGACGCCATGAGCGAGGAGGATGCCCTCAATCTGATCTTCGCCCCCGGCCTGTCCATGGCCAAGAAGGTTTCCGACGTTTCGGGACGCGGCGTCGGCATGGACGTGGTGCGCACCAACATCGAAAAGCTTGGTGGAACGGTGACGGTCCAGTCCAAGGTTGGCAAGGGGACGACCATCATTCTCAAACTGCCGCTGACCCTCGCGATCATCCCCGCCATGATCGTTTCGTCGGGCAATCAACGCTTCGCCATTCCCGAGATCGGACTGGTGGAGATTGTCCGGATCGCCGAATCGGACCGGGCCAATCAGATCGAGACGGTCGGCAACGCCCCGGTACTCAGGTTGCGCAACATGCTGCTGCCCCTGGTCGATCTGGCCGAGGTACTGGGGGTTTCGCGCATCTGGCCGCCCGGTTCGGGGGTCAACGATCGCCGTGCCCGTCTTTCCGACCGCCGTGCCCAGGCGCGCAAGGCCCGGGATGCCGCCCGGATCGGTGGCTCGACGAGCCTGTCGTTGTCGGCGGGACCCAAGGATGGGGTGGAGCGGCGGGATGACCTTTCCGACCGCCGCGATCCCAACAATCTGGTCGCCTACGTCATGGTGCTCAATGTCGGCGGCAATGAATTCGGCATGGTCGTGGACGAGGTCCTCGACAGCGAGGAGATCGTCGTCAAGCCGTTGCCATCCTATTTCAAGGACAATCTTTGTTTTTCCGCGACGACGATCCTGGGCGATGGCAGTGTTTCGCTCATCATCGACTATGCGGGATTGATGGAGCAGGCGAAGATCAATTTTTCCAACGTCGAACGGGCGACCCGGATGGACCTGGACGAGGAGCGCCGCGCCGCCCTGAGGGAACGGCAGAACATCATCCTTCTGGAGACCGGCACCGGGCTGATCATGGGGATCGTCCACAGCATGGTGCGTCGGGTCGAGAAAATTTCGCCCAAGCTGCTCGACACCATCGGCGGCCTTCCCTATGTTCGCTATGACGGTCGTACCTTCCGGGCGGTGTATCCCGATCAGGTGATGGGACTCGAAGGGATGGGCTACAGCGGCGGCGATCCCGAGGAGGAGGGGGATGCCGATCTGTGCATGGTCGTTCCCAACATTCCCAACATCCAGGCGGGGTTGATCTTTTCCCGCATCATCGACACCCGCGAAACCCATATCGACCTTGATTGCCGTGCCATTCGCGCCGATGGTCTGTTCGGTTCGGCGCAGATCGACGACCGGGTGGTGTTGTTTCCCGATGTCAACACGGTCCTGGCCCTCGCGGGAATCGAGATGCCCCATGTCCCGGCCCAGGTGGACCGGAGCGGTCTCAGGGCACTGGTGGTCGATGACACCCCGTTTTTGCGGGCCTTGACGAGCAATTATCTGCAATCGGTCGGATTCGAGGTGGATCAGGCGGAGGATGGGCATATCGCCCTGAACAAACTCAGGAATGGTGAATTCGACCTCCTGGTGACCGACCTGAACATGCCGGGGATGGACGGGTTTGAACTGGCCCATGAAATTCCTTCGACCATTCACGCCGATATTCCCATGATCGCGACGACCTCTTCCATTTCTTCGGAGGTGGAACAGAGGTGTTTCAAGGCGGGCTTCGTCAGTTGCGTTCCCGCCATCGACAAGAACAGGTTGCTCAAGGTGGTGGCCTTGATGCAGGCGCGGGACTGATCTTTTGCGGGGTATCTATCGATGATCGAAGGAAAAAAGGGGGCGTGAAGGATTATCCCCGGGGATTTGAGTTCTTGCCCAATGGGCATCATGTTCCGTGAGAAAGAGACGCTTATGCTTGTCAGCACGTTTACCTTGGGGGATCTGTACCTGGGAATCGACATCGTTCTGGTGCGGGAGATCAACCGGTCGATGGAGTGTACGCCGGTTCCCGGGTCGCAGGAGTATATTCGTGGCATGTTGAACATACGTGGCCGCGTGATCACCCTTTTCGATCTGAAAAAGCGACTGGGATGGTCGGGAAACGAGACCAGCGAGAACACCGCCGCGGTTGCGATCAAACAGTACAACGTGATCATGAAGACCCACAGCGAGGTCCTCAAGATCAATCCCTCCCTGGCCGAGAGCAAATGCCCGTGGGAGGATCCGGTCGGTCTGGCGGTGGATCAACTGGGTGATGTCCGGGAAATCGTCGATGACAACATTCTGCCGCCTCCCGCCAACATGAGGGGGATTTCCGCCGATTTTGTCCATGGGGTGGTCGAGTTCGAGCGCAATCTGCTGATCATTCTCGATGTGGCGGCGGTATTGGGGTTCGACGAGCGACAGTCGGGATGACCGTGAAAGGGATTGATTCCTTGGGATGCGGATGAGGGGGATGGGATGCGTTGTCACGCTGGTATGAGAGGATGCGGAATGGGCCTGTCCCGAGCGATGAAGGCTGGTCCGGGGAACCGGCGCCGGGAACAGTCTCAACCGGGTGCTGGTTAGACTTATGGAAGAAGGCGCCACGATTATTGCCGGGGAGGTCGCCACCGAATTTCGGCGACAGGTCGAAAGCATCCGTTCGGAAATGGGGCAGGTTCGCAATCTGGTCCAGGATGCCATCGGCAAATTGACCGACAGTTTCAATGGATTGCGCGACAGTTCCGATCATCAACTGCAATTGGTGACTTCGCTGACGACCTCCATGGACATGGGCCAGGGGGCGGACGATCCGGCAGGGGAGGGGCATCACAAGGTCAACATTCGTGGCTTCGTCAGTGAAACAGACAAGATTTTGCGGACCTTTGTCGATCATATCATCCTGGTCAGCCGTCAAAGCATGGAGATGGTCCACCGCATCGACGAACTTTCGACCCAGATGAACGAGGTCGTCGAATTGTTGCACGACATCAACAGTATTTCCGAACAGACCAATGTCTTGTCGCTCAACGCCCGGATTGTCGCGGCCCGGGCGGGACAGGCGGGGGAGGCGTTTTCGGTGGTTGCCTCGGAGGTCCGCAAACTGGCCCGCAACTCCCATGAATTCAGTGACCGTATCGACGGGGTGGTCCGCAAATCCAAGAGAAATATCGAACAGGCCAAGTCGATCATCGAGGTCATGGCTTCGAAGGATATGAGTTTTGCCATCGAATCCAAAGGTCGGGTCGATGAGATGATGGCCGAGGTCAGCGAAATCGACCGTTTTACCGAAGAGACCATCCACAAGGTGACGGCCCTGGCCGACCGGATCAGTTCCCAGGTGGGGACGGCGGTCATGTCGATGCAGTTCGAGGACATGGTGACCCAGTTATCCCACAGCATGGAGAAGAAATTTAATATTCTGGAAAACTTTTCCCGAACGATGGATCCGGATATTCTGTTTGCGGGAGGTCTGAGCGACGTGGAACGGCGGATGCGTCTGGAAGAGGTGTTGGCCAGTCAGGTCGCCGACTTCAATGCGGTGGATCGTGGGGCGGTCCAACAAAGTTCCATGGATGAAGGGGAGGTGGAATTGTTCTAGGGGGCCAGAGACATTCATGGCTCGGGGGGACTTGATTGTGCAGGGAATGTCGGGATGAAGCCGGGGTGGGAATGATGGCGCGGTGGCTCTGGCTGGTCTGGAGTCGTGGCCGCGCCGAGGCGAAACCATTGATCAGTTGGAGTCAACGATGTCTGGAACCATTGCCGTCGAACGGGCGGAAAACGAAACCGTGATCAACATCAAGGGGCGGTTTAATTTTGAAATGCATTCCCAATTCCGGACTGCCTATCAAGAAGATACCAGCAAGGGACAGAAGGGCCGCAAATTTGTCATCGACCTGTCGGGGACCGAGTATATCGATTCTTCGGCGTTGGGAATGCTCCTGTTGCTGCGGGAAGAGGCGGGGACCAACGAATCGGACATTGAGATCGTCAACGCCAAGCCGGAGATCAGAAAAATTCTTGAGACGGCCAACTTTCAGCGTCTCTTTAAGATCAGTTGACCGCCTGGGGGCGGTTTCTGGCTGGCTTAAATGAAAATACTCATTGTCGATGATGACCGGATCAACAGCACCATCCTGAACCGACTCCTGGCCCGTGAGGGTCATGCCGTGGTGATCGCTCATGACGGGGTGACGGGGGTCGCGCTTTTCAGGAAGGAACACCCGGATCTGGTGCTGATGGATATTCGCATGCCGCGGATGAATGGTTACGAAGCGGCGCGCGAGATCAAGAGTCTGGTGGCCAACCGTTTTGTGCCCATCATTTTTCTGACGGCGGTGACCGACGAGGATTCCCTGGTTCAGTGTATCGACGCCGGGGGGGATGATTTTTTGACCAAACCGTTCAACCGGACCATCCTCCAGGCCAAGATCGAGGCCATGGAGCGGATTCGGCGCCTGCATGGGGAATTGCGGCGACAGAAGGAAAAGGTGGAGCGGCACCAGGAACAGTTGCAGCAGGAAATGGAAGTTGGCCAGCATCTGTTTTCCAAGATTGTGTCGGCGGGAAACCTGTTGGACGCTCCCTGTCTGAAGCGTTGGACCTCTCCGATGTCGGTCTTCAACGGCGATCTGCTCGTGGCGGCCTACAATCCGGCGGGCGGGCTTTACATCATGTTGGGCGATTTTACCGGACATGGTTTGTCGGCGGCGGTCGGGGCCATGCCACTGGCGGAAATTTTCTACGAGATGACCGCGCAGGGATTTTCGTTGAGCGAGCTGGTCGAGGCGATGAACGCCAAATTGATCGCGGTGATGCCGACGCGAATGTTCTGTGCCGCCTGCCTGATCGAGGTCGATTTTCGTCAGAAATCGCTGTTGGTCTGGAATGGTGGATTGCCCGACGTTCTGGTGGCTGATCAGTCGGGGCGGGTGGTGCGTCGTTTGAGTTCGAACCGGCTTCCTCTGGGGGTTGCGGCGTTGACCCGGGAGGATCGCAAGATGGAAATCATGGAGATGAAGCCGGATCATCGGGTGTTTCTCTATTCCGATGGCTTGATCGAGGCCCCCGACGCCGATGGTGAAATGTTTGGCCTGGACCGGTTGATGTCGCATTTCAACGGTCAGGCGCGGCCCGACGCCATTTTTGACAATATTCTGGATTCATTGAAAACGTTTCGTGGCGATGCGGAACAGTCCGATGACATCAGCTTGTTGGAGATCGATTGTTCCCGGGCAGGGGAGGAACCACCGGGGGGGGGGGCCAGGCGTTCCGAAAAAAGTCTTCCCCCCGCGCCATGGGAAATTTCCTTTTCGTTTCACGCCGGCACGCTTAAAAACGTCGATCCCCTGCCGACGGTGATCAATGCGGTGATGTCGATCCAGGCGCCGACGGGCCATAGGGAACGGTTGTATACCATTCTGGCGGAACTGCTGTCCAACGCCCTGGACCACGGTCTTTTGGGTCTGGATACCGACATGAAGAAAACCCCATCGGGGTTTATTGAATACTACAATCAGCGCGAAGAGCGATTGGCGGCGATGGAATCGGGGTTCATCCGGATGAGTCTGATTCATGAACCCATTCTTGACGAGACCGATGGACGCCGGATTGGCGGGGCGATCCGTATCCAGTTGCAGGACAGCGGCCCGGGGTTTGATTTCAATCGGGTGCAATCGAATCTGGAGGGCAATTGTGGTCATGGTGGGCGGGGCATTGCCTTGATTCGTTCGCTGTGCAGCGAGTTGAGGTATCATGGGGCGGGGAATCAGGCGGAGGCGGTGTATCGCTGGCGCATCCAATAGATTCATGAGTCTGATGGAAAGGATGATGTTTTTCAACCGTGACGATGGGATGAAGACAAGGAGCATCAGTGGCAAGTCCGCTCAAGGTGATGGTTGTTGACGATACAATCACGTACAGGATGATCATGAAGAAGGTCGCCGAGAGCATATCCGGCGTCCAGGTCATGGCAACGGTATCCAATGGCAAACTGGCGCTGGACAAGATTACCAGCCAGTTCAACACCAAGGATCCCGATCGTCCCGACGTCGTGTTGCTGGATGTGGAAATGCCGGTCATGGATGGTCTGGCGAGCCTCAAGGAGATCAATCGGCGTTTTCCCCAGGTGACGGTGGTGATGGTGAGCGGTTTGTCGCGTTCCAACGCCAACATTGTCATGGAATGCCTGAATGCCGGTGCCCTGGATTTCATCACCAAACCGATGGAAAGCAACGTCGATCGGGCGAAGGATGCGTTGCGCAAGGACCTGGAACCGATTCTTTCGCTCCTCATCAAGGAACGGGAAGAGGCGGGGGGGGAGAAAGGGGCGGCGAATGGCGGACGGACAGAAGAGGAAGGAGCGGCGGTTGGAGGAAAATCCGGGCCGGATCGCGGTGGCGTGGAACCGGCGGCGCGGCCACGGATGGTCGAGGGTTTTGCTGGACGACTCCCGCCGACGGTTCGGGGTCCGGCGGCGCGTCCGGGGGGGAGCGTATCCAGGGCCGTATCCAGTGGCGTTGTGGCCCAACCTCGGGCAGGCGACCGGGTGGGAGGGCATGGGGCGGGACGAGGTGTTTCCGGGGATGTTCCGGAATTGATTCTGGTGGGATCTTCCACCGGGGGACCTGCCGCTCTGACGCGGCTTTTGGGTCGGGTTGGTGGAAAATTGCCGGTACCGATGTTGATCGTGCAGCACATGCCACCGATTTTCACCGCTTCGCTGGCGGCGCAGCTGTCACGGACCTCGGGGTTGGATGTACGGGAGGCGCAGGATGCCCAATGGGTGGAACCGGGAGACATCCTGATCGCCCAGGGCGGGCGTCATATGACCCTCACCCTGGAAAACAGGAAACCGAGAATTGTGTTCAACGATGGCCCGAAGGTCAATGAATGCCGACCGGCGGTGGATGTATTGTTCATGTCGGTCATGGCCTGTTTTTCGGGTCGGATCCTGGCGATCGTGTTGACCGGCATGGGGCGCGATGGCGCCAATGGCGTCGATGCCCTCAAACGGACGGGACGGACCTTTTGCATTACCCAGGATCAAAAGTCTTGCGTTGTTTACGGAATGCCCCGATCGGTGGACGAGAAGGGATTATCGGATCTGTCTCTGCCATTGGATGAAATTGGGCCCAAGGTCGCGGAACTTTGCGGCGGCGTAAGGGGGTGAACGAAGGATGGCAATTTCGAAGGAAGAATTTCAGCTGATCCGAAAATTTCTGCACGATCACAGCGGAATTCTCATCAATGAAGGGAAGGAATACCTGGTCGAGAACCGGCTGACGGTGCTTTTGGTTCAGAATGGTTGTGAAAACTTTCTCGAACTGCACGAAAAGCTCAAGAAGGATGCCGGTCCGCTGCGGAACAAGGTCATCGATGCCATGACTACCAACGAAACCCTGTGGTTTCGTGACGCATCCTTCGCCACCGCTGTTTCCGAAACGGTGATTCCCCATCTGATCGCCAAGGCCGCGACCCAGCAGGTGCGCATCTGGTCCGCCGCCTGTTCGACCGGACAGGAACCCTATTCCATCGCCATGTTGTTGAGCGAGGCGCTCGGCAAGATCGGCGCCAAGGCGCCTCCTCTGTCCAAATTCAAGATTCTGGGCACCGATATTTCGCCATCGGCCATCGTCATCGCCAGGACGGCCCGCTACAGCCAACTGGCCATCTCCCGCGGCATGAAACCGGAACTCCTGGAACGGTATTTCACCAAGAACGGCATGGTCCACGAGGTCAAGCCTGAAATCCGGTCGCTGGTGGAATACAAACAGTTCAACCTCAAGGATGAGTTCACGTCCCACGGCATGTTCGATTTTGTGATGTGCCGGAATGTATTGATCTATTTTTCCGAGGAATTGAAGAAGGAAATCTATCATAAAATTCACAAGGGCCTGGTCAAGGATGGCTGGATGGCCATCGGTGCAAGCGAATCGCCCCGGGGCTATACCGATGCGTTTGAGCAGGTGATCATCAAGGGGGCGGCGCTGTTTCGTCCCAAAAAGGTTTGAGCCTGGTACCTGAACTCGGTCATTGCAGGGATGATTAAAATGAAACTTTTGACAATCGATGATTCCAGGACCATTCGTCGTGTCATCTCCGGCATCGGTGCGATGCTTGGCTACGAGGTGCTCGAAGCGGAGAACGGCGAGGCGGGGCTCAAGGTGTTGGAGGAGTGTGCTTCCGAGGTGGGTCTGGTGCTGTTGGACTGGAACATGCCGGGAATGATCGGTCTTGATGTCCTCAAGGCGATCAAGGCGGACAAGCGCTGGCGTCACATTCCCGTCATGATGGTTACCACGGAGGGAGAAAAGGATTACATCGTCAAATCGATTCAGGCGGGGGCCTGTCATTATCAGACCAAACCCTTCACCCAGGAAGAGATGGCGACGCGGATCATGGAGGCGATGGGGATGGGTGGGGTTTGAATCAGGGGGGGAGGAGCGAAAGGGGATTGGCACCTGTTTTCTTCGTTGGAGGAGGGGTCATGGATTCGGTTCAGGGTGGAACGGTTGGTATCGACGATGTCTTCAATGCGCTCCAGGTGGCTGTTGTGGATGTCCTTTCCCGGATGGCGATGACTGAAGTTGTTTTTGTTCATCAAGAACGGATTCCCGTCTTTCGACTGGATCAGGAGGCGGGGGGGATGGTCCGACTGACAGGGAGCCAGGAGGGGATGATCGGCATTGCCAGTTCCGTGGCTATTCTGCGCGAGATTGTATCGCGAATTGTCGGGCTTCCCGCCGATCAATTGATGCGGGAGGACCTGATGGATGGCATTGCCGAACTGGCCAACATGATCGGCGGCGGGACGAAGAGCAATGCCGGTTTGACCAACGTCAAGGTTTCCACACCGATGGCCATGGTGGGTACCGATCTTTTGGCCGAGTGGAAGACCAATCGTCGGACCGAACGGTTTGTATTTCAGGTGGACGATGGGGTGCTGTACGTCGTCGCCACGTTATAGAACAGTCGGGGATGGTGTGTTTCGCGGCGTGTGACCGTTGGTCTGCTCCGAGAATTTTTTTTGACTTTCCCCTGGGGATTGGCTAACATTCCGAACTTTATGTTCCTTTGAGGAGAGAATCCATGCGTGTGCTTATTGTCGATGATTCCAGTGTGATGCGGAAAATCGTGAGCAGAGGTCTGCGTCAAGCAGGGTTCAAGGTTGACGACATCCTCGAAGCGGGGGATGGTCAGGAAGCCCTGGGAATCTTGGCCGGCGACAGCAACTTTCAACTGATCCTGTCGGACTGGAACATGCCGGTCATGGATGGGCTGAATTTCGTCAAGTCGGTCCGTGGCGGTAGTGGTCCCTCCAAATCGATTCCCATCGTCATGGTGACCACCGAGGGCGGTGAATCCAAAGTTCAGGCGGCCATTGAAGCCGGTGCCAACGGCCATATCAAAAAACCGTTCACCCCCGACACCCTCAAGGCGACCCTTGGTCAATTCATGAAATAGATGATTGCGGTCCATGACGGTGGGTCGTGAGGGTGGCTGAGGCTCCCCTTCGGCCCATCTGTCCGGTCCGAACAGCAATCGCTCTGTCTTTTCGTTTCCCGTTCTGGTCGGGGACGTCATGCGTCTTCATGCCAGACCTTCCATGATTCCTTTATTGTTCTGGTCCGGCGGCGTGGATGAGCGGTCTGTCATCTTTTCGACGCCATGTTCCCGGATTTTCCCCGATTTTTGTGATTCTTGCCTGTCTTCGTCCGTATCGGTCGGGGTATTGGATGTTTGTGCCTGCCGTCCGATGGTCTTTTTCCGTTGATCCGAACGCGATTTCATTCTGTTGACCATCTGTAATAAATCTGGCCTGTTACTTGCTTGCCATAATACCGTGTTTCTTTCGGGAAATGGGAAGGGCAGGCAACCCTGTCGGGCTCGGTGATGTCATCAGCAGAAGCGTGAGACGGAACGCATGGATACGCCTGAAAAAATCGTAAAAAAAACAAGGCCGTTCTTTCTGAGTTATTTTGCCAAGTTGGCCAATGATCTCAACACGCTGACCGCGGCCCCTGTTGTTTGCACGCTGACGGAAGTGGAGTTGATGCGTGGTCTGGATGACCTGGAAACCCTGATCGAGAAGGATCGCAGCGTTGCTTATGTGCGGGAAGACGGGCTGAACACGGGTGACGTCCATTTGATCTTTGACGTTGCCACTTCCATTGCTTTGACGGGCCTGATGATGATGATGGGTGAGGCGGTCATCCAGACTCAGGTGAAGACGCGGGATTACAACGAGGAATTTCAGGAGGGGTTCAACGAGGTTTCCAACCAGGTCGTAGGGGCGATGAATGATCTGGTGGAGAAAAAGATGCCCGAGGGTGGGCATTTGTTTCTGGAGAAGACGACACACTGCGAATTTGGCGACATGCCGCCGACATTTCGGGATGGGATCACCTATCTGGTGGCGACGGCGGATATACAGGTGGCCAATTTCCCGGTGGAGGTTTGCCGGTGGGTGATGTCGCGTGGCTTTGCCGAAGCGTTGCTGAAGATTGAAATCGAGGGAACGCCGGAAGAGATGGGTGCCTCGGGTGGGGCCAAGGGAGGTGAGGCGGCCAAGGCGGAGCCGCCGCCGCCTCCTCCTCCAGTGGCGGTCGCGGAGCCGGTGGTGGCTCCGGTCGAGGCGGTGGGTGTATCGGGGCAGGAGGATGAAAATGGGGGCGGGGGGATGGCAACCCCCGATGATTTGGCGCGTCTGGACACCGGGACGATCGAATATTCCAATACCGACGGGTTGCCCTCGCCGGATGAACCGGGTAGTGTGAAGGTGGTGATGGTCGAGCAGCCCTTCTCGCTCAAGGAGGAGGAGAAAATTTTGATTGCCATCAATGCGATGCGGGAGGAGGGGCACCGGCATATCGGGGTGGACCGCAATGGCAAGCTGGTTCGTGTCATCAGTCAGAGTGACCTGCGCCAGGTGATGGGACCATTTTTCGGTACCAAGGCGATGGGACCGCGAGACAAGGCCATTTGCACCTTGCCCTTGGGCAAATTGAATCAAACCCAGCAGATGGTGCGCATTTCCCTGGCCGGGACGGTCAACCAGGCGGCGGATTTGTTGATGGAGTATAATTTGCGCGCCATTCCTGTCATCTCCAATCAGGGGGTTTTGCGTGGTTTTGTCACGGTTCATGCAGTGCTCAACTATTTTCGCAAAAAGAAACATGCCTGAGGATTCGATCGTTTGAAGTTCCATGATCCATTGCCGGAACATCGTTCGATCTGTCGTTCCTTTCGGTTTCATGGATGGGTTTTCAGGCCCATACGCTGGACGGAACAACGGGCGTCGATCATGGGAGGCGGATGATGGAAAACACGTTTCTTGTCGCCCTGGTTGGTCGTCCCAACGTTGGCAAATCATCCCTGTTCAACCGGTTGACGAAAACGCGCCAGGCCCTGGTGGATGATACCCCAGGTTTGACGCGGGATCGTCATTATGGCGTGGCGTCGTGGAATGATCGTTTGTTCCGGGTGGTGGATACGGGTGGATTCGAACCCGATGCCGGGGAGACGATCAAACGTCAGGTATGGCAGCAGGCCCAATTGGCGGTGGAAGAGGCGGATGTGGTGGCCCTGGTTGTCGATGCCCGTACCGGACCGGTTGCGGACGATCATTTTCTCGCCGACCTGTTGCGTCGCAGCGGCAAACCGGTGGTGTGTGTCGTCAATAAATCGGATGGCCAGGCGGGTCGTCATGGCGATGCGGCGTTTTATCAATTGGGATTGACGACGGTGGTCGCGGTTTCGGCGGCGCATGGGACCGGAGTGGCGTCGATGGTCGCTGCGTTTCTTGAGCAGGTTTCGCTGGAGGTGGCCCCGGAGGTCTTGCCGGGGGAGGAGGGAGCGGATCATGGAGGGGCTGATGGCGATGCGGCTGTCCGGGTGGCGGTTGTCGGCTGTCCCAATGCGGGCAAGAGTTCCCTGATCAACCGTTTTCTTGGGGAGGAGCGTCTTGTGACCTCCGAGGTTCCCGGGACGACACGTGATGCCATTGACCTGTCTTGCATCGATGGCAAAGGCCGTCGGATGATTCTGGTGGATACGGCGGGGATTCGCAGGAAAAGCCGGATTTCGTTGCGGATTGAGAAATTTTCGGTGGTGGCGGCCATCAAGGCGATGGATCGGGCCCAGGTGGTCGTTCTGGTCATGGATGCCGAACGCGGGGTGACGGAGCAGGATCAAAAGGTTGCCTCACTGGCTCTGGAGGCAGGCAAGGGGTTGATCTTTGCCGTCAACAAGTGGGATCTGGTTCGGGGCGGGGGGGCTGCGAAACGGGAGTTCACCCGTCATTTATGGTTGGCTTTTCCCCATTTTAATCATGCGGGACTGGTGTTTTTATCGGCCCGGACAGGGCGTGGGGTGGATGTGCTTGCCGGTTGGATCCAGCGAACGCACCAGGAAGGGTTGCGTCATATATCGACGGGGATCTTGAACCGATGGCTGCGTGATGTCGTCGAAAAACACCCGCCACCGCGGCGGATGCATCGTTTGATTCGGATCCGGTATGCCACCCAGGTGGCGACCCAGCCGCCGACTTTTTTAATTTTTGCCAATTTGCCGGAACAGATCCACGAGACCTATCGCCGGTATCTTGAAAACCAGTTGCGCGAATCGTTTGGTTTTGCGGGGGTGGTGATCCGGTTGCTGTTCCGCAAGGGCGACAATCCTTATGAGGAAAACTGACCCGCTTTTGTTGTAACCGTTCAGACCCCTCCCCATGTTAAAATTATTGAAAGAAAAAAGGGGTCTAATGGTATGGTCCGCCCCGTTCCCAACGGCCTCGAAATGGGCCAAGAT
>JADGCV010000036.1 GCA_015228815.1 Magnetococcales bacterium
TCAAACGCCTTGCGAACTTGCAGATCGATTGTGGGTGAAAAATTCCCTGGATCCCGAAGTCGAAAAACTACGTATCCAAAAATAGGTGCGGTTTAATTTCTCGGATTACCCTGAGTATTGTCCCTCTTAAACACATAACCAATAGAAATAAAAGTGGGCTGTGACAATAACGGTGGCAAAACATACTGGCATGGTCTTGTTGGCGAAACACTGCGCGTGCTTTTGGGACCAATCGCATTGAAGTGCGCACGGAAGTCCAGGTTGCCTCAATTCCGCCCAAGGCGGATTTGATTTTGATTCAGCGAAAGAAAAATGTCGGGAGTGGTTGGACGGAAGAACAGAAGCTACGTCTGGCGGATGGGCTGGGTGACCTTGTTGCAGACCAGATTTTAGCTGAAGTGAAAATAAGAGAAAGTCTGAACGAAAAAACCCTCTCCTGGCTTTCAATGTACGATGCGCTGTATCTGGACACGGCAAAACTGGATCGTCATCAATTGCGGAGTGTAATCATCAGTGCCATAACACCGCGGAAGGAATTTCTGGAACGGTATTTTTTCAAACCTGTTGGACCGGCGGGTGTTTACGAAAGTGTCCCCTATTGGGGTGGACCTGTCCGGCTGATCGTTCTCAACGACTTGGCAAACGAACCACAAAACGCTCCGCTAAAATGCTTCGCCAGTCGCATGGATGAACAAAAAAAAGCGTTCGAGACAATCATGCGAACAGAACTGTTCAAGATCTCGGAAGCCTTTGGACAGATCGTTGCTGGTTTATGGAGGTTGAAAATGAAAGGGTCAATGGAAACTCCCGGAATGGAAGAAATCACCCCCGAATATGTCATTGAACTCGGGAAAAAATGGATCGCTTCGATGATGGAGGCAACACCAGACCAGGAACTTTTTTCATTACCAAGATTTGAACAGAGACTGGTGCGAGAACATCAGGATGGGCGTCAAAAGGAAGGGGCATTGATTTTGACACGTCTTCTGCAATACCGCTTTGGCACTGTTCCTGAATGGGCCGATGATAAAATTTCCAAGGCAGAATTACCTTCCCTGGAACATTGGAGCCTGCGTATTTTCGATGCGCAATCGCTGGAGGATGTTTTTTCGGACAAATCGTGATGCAACCGGTTCACTGAACTTGATGCAACGATCTTCCCCTTGCCAGTCCCTCGGCTGTGCCATTTCTCTCAATCTTCACGGGTAACGCGCAAAATTTCTTCCAATGTCGTCAACCCTTCATTGGCCAAACGCAACCCATCCTCCCGCAAACTGCGACTCATCGTCCGCGCATGAAGGGTCAGGGCCTGTTCGCCAGCGTCATTGTGGACCAATTGTTTCATTTTTTCATCCATGGGCAGGTATTCATAAATCCCCGCCCGCCCCGAATAACCACTGCCACCACATTTTTCACAACCGACCGCGGCAGGAACCTGGCGGGGCATGAGAAAGCTTTCCTCCAGTCCCAAATCCTTGCGGTCGATGGCGGTCGATGGACGCATGGTCCGGCACGATTCGCACAACAGACGCACCAACCTCTGCGCCACCACGGCCACCAGACTCGATGACAGCAGATACGATTCCACCCCCATGTCACGCAACCGGGTCACCGCACCGATGGCACTGTTGGTGTGCAACGTGGAAAGCACCATGTGACCCGTCAAACTTGACTGCACCGCAATCCTCGCTGTTTCCAGATCACGGATTTCCCCAACCATGACCACATCGGGATCCTGACGCAGAATGGCCCGCAGCCCACGGGCAAACGTCAGTTCGACCTTGGGATTGACGTGGGTCTGGCTGATCCCCTCGATGTTGTATTCGATGGGGTCCTCGACCGTCATGATGTTGCGGGATTGATCGTTGAGCCGTTTAAGAATGGCATAAAGGGTTGTCGTCTTGCCCGATCCGGTCGGTCCGGTCACCAGAATGATCCCGTTGGGTTTGTGGATCGCCCGGTCGAGGACATCGCGCATCTCGGCAACCATGCCCAACTGTTCCAGCCCCAATCGCCCCGCCTGGCGATCCAGAAGACGCATGACCACCCGTTCCCCAAAACCGGTGGGGATGGTCGAAACCCGCACATCCACCGGTCGTCCGGCAATCCGCAAGGCAATCCGGCCATCCTGCGGCAATCTTTTTTCGGCAATATCGAGCCGCGCCATCACCTTGACGCGAGAGACGATCAACGGCGCCAACGCCTTTTTCGGCTCAAGAATGGTCTGCAACACCCCATCGATGCGAAACCGCACCACGAGAAAACTTTCATAGGGCTCCAGATGAATATCCGAGGCGCCACGCTTCACCGCCTCGGTCACCAGGGCATTGATCAGACGGATGATCGGGGCATCGTCATCGCTGTCGGCCAGGTCCTTTGGCTCCTCCAGATCCCTGGCCACCTGACTCAGGTCCATCGCCTCGTCGATGGCTTCCATATCCCGCATCGCCTGCGTGGACCCCTCCTCGAACGCCGTCCGCAACGTATGCTCAAAGACCTCCGGCGTCATGAATTCGATGGCCAGGGATCCCGTAAACCGTCGCCGCACCTCCATCAACGCCGTCAACGATACATCCTGTCGGCATTGGACCACCACCGCTCCATCATGCCCAAACGAAACCAGAACCCCCATCCGTTTGGCAAACGAATAGGAAACGCCGTGCTGCACCCGCTCCCGTTCCTCAACGGCAATGGCCGCCCTCGCTTCAGGACCCGATTCAATCCCCATAGTCCTGACTTTCCCTGTAAACCTTCCCCCCAACCGCCGCCGGCCCGACCGACGAAACCTCCGTCCCATGACCCCGAGGCCCGGTCGTCGTCACCGGTGTCGTCTCGGAAAAAGTGTCACCCGACGACACCAGAAGTTTTGGCGCGGCGAAGATCATGGCGGATTGATTTTTTTCCATTCCAAAAAATTCCACATTCTCCCTGGGAACGGACATCAACAACGAACCACTTCGCTCCATGACGGACGGCGCCGCATCGGGACCATCCTCCACAACCGTCACGGCAACCGGTTTGCCCTCCTCCCGCGCCGTCACGGTCCTTGAATCCACCGCGACCTTGACCGGTTTGCCCTGATCCCCGACGGCTGTCGCCCCCGTTTCCGGTGCCGAGGAGATGGATCCACCCATGGAAGGGGATGCCTCCGAACGGGTTGCATTTCCCTCCGTCGTTCCCCCCGGAGATGCTGGCAGATCCTCCTGGAGAATTTCCCGATGTTCCACCCTTCGGGACATCCGCAACTGCTCACCCCATTCCGGAAGGATCGGCGGCTTCTCATCCAACTTGACGGGCCCCTTGATCTCTGGGACCTCCAGCTGAATCGATCGCATGATCCGGTAACTCTCCTCCGTGGCGGCATCGCCCGAAGTCTCGGTGTGCAGAATCTGCGGTCTGAGAAAGACCATCAGATTGGTTTTGACATCCGCCGACCGTTCGGCGCGAAACATCGTCCCCAGCAAGGGAAGATCACCCAGAAAAGGAACCTTGGCGGTCGTCTGCTGCATATCGTCCTGAATCAGCCCCCCCAGCACAAGAATTTGCTGATTTTCCACCAGGACAGAGGTCTTGATCCGCCGCGTCCGCGTCACTGCGTCCGACAAGGTAATGTTCGCCGCGTCAGGCAACAGGCTTGAAACTTCCTGGTCGATGTCCATGCGCACCGTATCCCCCTCGGTGACCAGGGGACGAACCTTCAGGGAAAGGCCGACATTTTCCCGGGTGATGGTTTGAAATGGATTGCCCGCATTGTTGGTGGTACTGGAGGTAATGAACGGAACTTCCTGGCCGACGACGATTTCCGCCTCTTCATTGTCCAGGGTCACGATGGAGGGGGTCGAAAGAATGTTGGTATCGGCATCGCTTTTCAATGCCCGCAGCAGGGCGATCAGATTGGTCCCATCGGTCCCCCCGACCAGGAGTCCCGCCAAACTGTTGACCACCGTCACTGCCTCCTGCGACTCCGGCTTTTTGCTTGCCGCCCCCAACTGAAGCAGCCCCGGATTGGCGGAAGGAAAATTGATCCCGCCGATGACCTTGTCCTCGTTACCCGTCCCCAGATTGCCCCACTGAATCCCCAATTCCGCAACCTTGTCGTTGGACACCTCGGCGATGATTGCCTTGACCATGACCTGCTTGCGCCGTCGGTCCAACACGCGCACCACCTCGGTCATCGAACGCAACAGGTCCACCGGGGCGGAAATGACCAACGAGTTGTCTCCGGTATAGGCCTGGACATTGACCAGGGAGTTTCCCTTATTGTTTTCCTGTTTGTTGTCCTTGAGATAGTTCTCGCCCATATTGGCCAATACCTTGGCCAGTTCCTCTGCCTTGGCATATTTGAGGCCGATCACCCGGGTATTGCCCGACACCTCGACTGCCCCATCCAGTTTGCCAATGATCATCCGCATTCGTACCCGGGCATCCTGATGTCCCCCGAGCAGAATGGAATTGGTCCGTTCGTCGGCGACAATCACCACCTTTTCCTGGGAATTGTCCGGGGCCATGATCTTGGAAAGTTCGCTGGCGATCCTCTGGACATCCGAGGCCTTGGCATGCTCCAGGGTGACCGTTTCGATGGTTTCGGTAAACGGACGATCGACCCGTTCGAGCAGCTTTTCCAGGCGGGCGATTTCCGCCGAACGTCCCGAGATGACCAGGGAATTGGTATCCGGATGGGCCGACATATGGGCCTTGGGACCCAGCATCGGACGCAAAACCGGGATGATCCGCCCCGCATCGACAAAACGCAACGAAAAGACCTGCGCCACGACCTCATCGCTGCCGCCGCTGGCCATGGAATCGGATTTTGCCTGATATTTCAGATCGTTGTCCGGGAGAATCTTGATGACGTTGCCAACCGGAACCGCCATGAACCCATGGACTTCGAGGATCGACAGGAACATGGCGTACAACTCATCCCCGGAAACCGGCTTGTGGGAAACGACCGTCACCTTGCCCTGTACCTTGGGATCGAGGACAAAGTTTTTTCCCGTCGCCTTGGCCACCGTCTCCACCAGGGTTTCCAGATCCGCCCCTTTCAGATTGAGGGTGATGTTGTTGGATGACCCTGCCACAGCCCCGGAGGGAGCAACCGGTGTTGTCGCGGAGGTAGTTTCCGCCACCACCGCTGCCGGCCAACCCAGCAATAGCGCCAATATTCCGGACAACCTCAAGGCCGCCATTGGTCTCATGCGTCGTATCCTTAGTCTTCCTCATTACTGCCAACCTACGGATCTGGGAAGGGGCGAAAGGTAATTGCCCAGGGACCTTCCCCGGTTCGAAATTATTGAAAGAAAAAAGGGGTCTGGGGGATTGCCCCCAGGGTTTTGATTTTGACTTTGTTTTTCCACGCGCCATTTCACCCGAAGCAAGATTCCCGTCAGGCATCGGGAGGGCGAATTTCCAGAATCGCCCGGGGCAATTTCAATGCCTCCAACCGTCCACCCCGGTCCAGAATCACCCGGTCACTCTCGACCGCATACAACCACACCCCCCCGGTCACTTCTTCACCAACCGCAAACACCTTCTCCGGAGCATCGGCCAATTTGATCAAAGCAAATGCCGGAATTCTGGTGCCATCAATGAACAAAATACCATGCAACTGAAAATTCAGGCTCGTGTCGGGAAGATTCCGGGTGTCTGCCGCCAAAGTCGTCCCCCCCGGTCCCACCTGACTGCCAAAAGGATGCCACTGGGTCATGGTGGTCAAATCAAGTTTCTCCCCACCCCCCGGACTGCCCGCCGAGCTGACCACTGCCCCCCCGACCTCGACCGCTCCCGAAACATCCATGGCGCGCAACAACGATCGAACCTCCGACTGAAGATCAAAGGCAAACAATGGCAACAGCAACAGATTGAGCATCCATGGAGAAAACCGCGAACGTCCCCCGGACTTGAAAATCCCGTTCCGGCGTCGCCACCATTCGATCACATCGTTCCATCGAGGCTTTTTCATGATTCCCTCCACCACCAGCTTCGATTTCAGGAGACCCAAGTCAAAAAGCCCCGCCTCTTTACAAAGGCGGGGCTTGCAATAATCAGTCCAACAGCCGATTTTCGACCGGCAACCGTTGATCCGGTCACGGGCTCCAGGGAAGTTCCCATCCCTTCGGCGGCACCGCCTTGGCGGGAAGCAATCGGAAAAACTTGATGCCCAGGAGGAACAACAAGGCACTCAGGCCGATCCCCCCGAATCCAAGGACAAATTCAACCAGAGCAGGCGTGTACAGCGCGTCATGACCATCCAGGAAAACACTGTTGGTCTGGAAACCCGGAAACATGTCGAACGGATAGGCCTGTCCCGCCAAGAGGACATGGGCCACGAAGCCAAACGCACCCACGACCGTGATTCCGGAAGCGGCCATCACCCCGGAAACCGTATTGCCCATGCGACTGTTGAAAAGGATCGCCAAGGGAAAGATCACGCAACAACCCCAGACACCAAACCAGTACAACCATGCCCATGGCCCCGTGAGCAACCATGTTTCGACCTCGTAAAACGCGGGCGAATAAAATTTGGTGAATTTTTCCACAACGAACAGGTACCCCACCAACAGGGTAAAGAAAATCAGGGCGTTACGAAGACCGAACACCAGCTTTTCATCCATGAAGCGTCCGGTCCTGCGGTAGGTGCTGACAAGAATGATGGTCGAAAGGGCCGTCCCCGAGGTCAAGGACACCGCCACGAACATCGGACCGGTGATCGCCGAATGGAACACGTCGCGGGCCTGGATGACCCCGAAGATCGAGCCGGTGCCGGTGGTCAGGATCACCCTCCAGGCAAAGGCGGTCGAACCCACGACCTTGGTGTATTGCTTGTACTCGAACATGCTCCAGAGGTAGAGGATGCAGAGGACGAGAAAGCCGGAATACAGAAAGACATTCCAGGTAAACATGGAGCGAAAGTTCATGTGAAGCATCGGCAGCAGCAGACGGTCGGGCCGTCCCAGATCGAGCAACAACACCGTCAGACCGCCGACGAGCAGGACGATCGACAGAAAGGCGGAAAAGCGGGTGAACTGCTTGAACTGGATCGTGGCGAACACCGTGGACATGGAGCCCAGATTGAGCGCCCCCGAGGCCATGACCAGCAGAGTGATGGCGAATACATGCGGCATTCCCCAGACCACCTGGTTATTCATGCCCGTGATGCCGTGCCCCAGGATTTCGATCGCCAGAAACGCCCCCAGTCCGAGCAACAACAACAAGGAACAGACACCGACAAGGGTCCAGTATCCCCGGGAACGGCCCTCGATGGCGGAAAACTCACTCAACATCTCACCCTCCCTAGATCCCCTGATAGTGAACACGCGGGTTCAGCCCCAGATCGGGACGTATGGTCGTCGTCCGGACTTCTCGGATGCGAACGGAGATTTCCGATTGAGGATCGTTCAGATCGCCGAACAACATGGCATTTCCCCCCTCCTTGCCACAGGCTTCGACGCAGGCGGGAATACCGCCATTGTCGATCCGATGGACGCAGAAGGTGCATTTTTCCACCACCCCCTTGGCACGGATGGGAACGTTGGGGTTGACGTTGGCGTCCCGATTGGGCGTGCTGTAAACCAGGGAGCGGGCCTTGTAGGGACAGGCGATCATGCAATAGCGGCAACCGATACAGCGATGCATGTCCACCAGAACGATTCCATCCTTGCGAACAAAGGATGCCTGGGTCGGACAGACATGGACACACGGCGGATGTTCGCAGTGGTTGCACAGGACCGGCAAACTGCGATCCGGAGCGCGTCCGTTGCGGTCATGAAGATCCACCTTGCGGATCCAGTGAATATCGCGCCTGGGGTCGCCGACGATGGGGACATTGTTTTCCGTCCGGCAGGCCTGGGTGCAGGCGGTGCAGGAAGAATCGCAGCGGCTGGCGTCGATGAGCATTCCCCACCGATGCCGTTCGGATGCCTCGGTGACATCCCCAGCCGCATCCCCGGGAGCGGCGACCAGGCGCAACCCCGGAGCGAGCGCCACCCCGACCGCCAAGACCCCTCCAAGTCCCAAAACCGATCTTCTGTCCATGGTCATGGTTGCAGTTCCCGTATCACCATCCCTATTGAGGATAAATATGACATTCAAAACAGTCCGGCTCCACCGCGACATAGTCGTGACAACGGTCGCAGAACCGGTTGTGACTCGTATGGCATTCGGCACATTTTTGCAGGCTCTCGGATCGGACACGCAACCCTTCCCGAACCGTCAGCGACCGTTTGTGCTTGAGAAAGTCCATATGATTGCGCCGCATCCAATCGGTCGGACGAACGCAGTGTTCCCCCTTCGGTTTTTCCAGTTGCGGCGGTCCAGCCTCAAGGGTGGAAGGAAATCCTCCCACGATTCCCAGAAGCAAGGCGAGAAACAGAACGACGCTCATTCGGGCAGCCAGCGATCGAAACAGCTCCACGATTAAACTCCCGGCAAGGACCGGTAGCCCGGCCCGGATGGTTTCCTTGGAACGAAGCGATTACAGCCAGGAATGGACCTTGTTTTCCACGACAAGGTCCACGAATCCGGCGTAGTCCGTGATCTGGACCCCGTCGATCGTCTCCTTCAGGGCACGGGCTTTCAGGTCGGCGCCCAGCGCAAAAACCTGTATTTTTCTGCCCAGTGCGGACGCCACCAGGTCCGATTTGGCGGTACCGGGAATCGCACCATAGACGCCATCCTCCATGAGGAGGACGCAGTCCCCCTCATGAGTAAACCGCAGACAGCTTTCAAGGGCGCTGTTTTGAAATGGAGATTTATTGATGGTATGAAGCATGTCCGTTCGACCCTCGATTAGAAGCTCAGGATATTGTGCTGTTGTGCCATCATGGCGGCGATTTCGGCGGAATCGACCATCCGGGGGCGAATGGGTTCCTCGGTATCTTCGTCCTCGCCGATGACCAGAAGGTCCTCCTCGGTCAGTCCACGCTCTTCCATGGACTGGCGATCGACGAACACCTTCTGGATTTCGTAATCGACCAGGACCCCGTAAGTAGCCTCGAACCCCTTGATGCCCAGTTCCTTGGTATCCTGCCCCGCCTTGAGGGCGTAGACGCCGTCGTCCATGAAGACCACCGAGATGTCCGCATCGTAGGCGGCCATGATCAATTTGACCTCCAACCCCTCGTAGACATAGATGGTGCCATGAGGTGGCTTGCGGACGGTGAACATGATTTTTTTCTTGCTTTCTTCCGACATGAAACTGCCTCCCTCAATCTCCGAAGATCACCATGCGTTCGGCCTCGATGGCCATCATGGTCAATTGCCCCAACCCGGAAATCCGCACGTTGGGAACCAGAACCTCATCGACGATGCCGCGCCGTTTGGCGGCCGCGATGCAAACGACGATGTCGATTCCGGTGGCCCCGAGTTCGGACCAGCGATTGGCGATATGCCGATCATCCTGGGGGGGCTCCATCAGCCGGGTCACGTTGTAGACGCCGTCATGATAAAAGAAAATTCCACGAATTTCATGCCCCTTGGCAATAGCCGCCTTGATGAAATTGTAGGCGCTGTCCGAGGCTTCGTGATTGTATGGCCCTTCGTAAATACACACTGCTAGTTTCATGCCCGCCTTCCTCCGATTGAAGCCGCATCCCGCGCCGGCCAAGCCAAACCCGGCAGTCGCGGAAACGAAATAAAAAATGACCCATGCGCGCCGGGGGCCTTTTCGAGCACCAGCCGTCCTGTCCGGCCCTCATGGATGAAATCGCCAAACAGCATATCACGAAATGATGATATTGAACCAAGGGATCATCCAAAGCAAGGCAGAATATGATGGCGAGCGCGCCCTGATTTTCGGATTTGATACACCAGGATTCCGCTTATGCCCAGCCCGTCACACAACCGCCCCCCGCCGCCAGAAGTCGGCGAGAAAACGGGCCCATCCCGGAAATCCCGCGGCATGAAAATGGGCATATCCGGCAAGGCAGTTGCGATGGATCAGACCGTCATGCCGCCCATCCACGCCGGTCCCGCGAAGGACGCGAAAGGCGAAGTCAAGATTGGCGTCATTGGGAAGGATTCGGGAATAATGAAACTCGTGACAATGCACCCGAACCCCTTCTCCCGGCCATGAGGTCCGGCCCGTCCCTTCCAGTTCAAGATAACCATGCCCTTGTGGCCGATGGTTCATGGCGACCTCCACGGGAAGGACTCCGGCCATTGCCGCGGCACGATCGCCCCAATAGATCCGTTGCGCCAGGACCATCAGTCCGCCGCACTCGGCGTAGATCGGCATTCCTTCGGCCCCTTTGCGCCGGAGGTCCTCCATCAGGGCAGCATTTCCCTCAAGCCGGTTCATGAAGACCTCGGGAAACCCCCCGCCGATATAGAGTCCCTGAATCCCCGAGGGAAGGCGGTCGTCTTCGAGCAGGGAAAAGCGGACCAGTTCGATCCCTTCGTCGGCCAGAGCCTCAAGGTTGTCGGGATAATAGAAATGAAACGCCCGATCCATGGCGTATCCGACCTTGATTCTCGCCCCCCCCGCCCGAGTCGAGGAAACGGCGATGGCCAAGGCCTCCGGCCTGGAATCCCGGACCGGAGGCGGCGATGACGGTAACATGGCCCGATGCCCAAGGTCGAGGAGTCCATCAAGGTCCACGGAATCCTCGACCATGGCGGTGATCGCCTTGATCTTGCCGGCAAGTTCCTCCTGTTCCATGGCGGGGTGAAGACCCAGATGGCGCTCCTCGATGCCCACGTCCCGCCCCCGGATCACCGCTCCGAGGACAGGCAGGGGGACATGCTGGCGCATTGCCGCGCGCAACCGTTTTTCCTGTCGTGCCGAGGCGACATGATTGAGGATGATCCCCTGGATGGTCTCGCCCCCCTGAAACGCAAGATGTCCCAGGACGACCGGGACGATGCCCCGGGTCGCCCCGCGACAATCGACCACCAGCACCACCGGCGCCTCCAGGTCCGCCGCCAACGCGGCGCCGCAATCGCTCCCCAGCGGATCCTGTCCGTCGAAAAACCCATGATTATCCTCGATCAGGGCCAGATCGGCCCCCAGCGCATGGCGGAAGAACCCGGAGCGAACCCCCGCACGCCCCATCATGAAATAATCAAGATTGCGGCATGGACGACCGGCGGCCCGGGTCAGCCAGGAGGGATCGATGAAATCGGGTCCCTTCTTGAAGGGACGTATATCCAGACCACGCCCCCGCAACGCCGCGGCGATGCCGATGCACAAGGTCGTTTTTCCCGAACTTTTCCGGGTCGCCGCGATCATGATCCGCGGGATGGCGATCCGCTCTTCCCCGGTCACCATTGAATTTCCATCCCGCTCGCCGCATTTTCAGAACGGCCACGCCACCGGTATTGCCCAAACATCAATGTTCCCTTCGTCCGCTGAATCCGATCTCCGTTTTCCAGAGTCCAGTTCAACAGAATGAAGGGAATTTCGTCAAGGTTCCCCTCGTCCCGGAAAAAGAAACCCATCGAGACCGGCAGTCACTTTTTCCGGCGCTGACTGCGCGACAGTTCGGCCATCCATTCCATCAGGACATCCTGGTTGGCGGCGGAATGGATGAACTTCAGACGGGTGTTCCCCTTGAGATGGCCGACGACACACCCCTCGATCCGACCGATCCTGGGAATGGAGAGCGACACGTTCGTTCCAGGATCCAGGGCAACGGTCCGATCCAGCCGGACGCCATCGAAGGAAATGTCCACCAGTCCGACCGGATGGTCGGCGGACGGCAGATGGAGCATCGCCTCGGAAGACAAGGCATGCCGCGGATTGGTCCGTCGTTCGGCGGCACGGCGTGAATAGGTGGCGGTCGCCTTGACGATCTGCTGAAACGAGCCGCCGACCTGGATGGAATCGAACAGGTAACGGGTATCGTTCATCAGGGCCTTGGCCCCCTTGATCGCCCGATCCATGTCCTCGGACGGGGTGGTGGACATCCGGCCATGCCCCGGATACAGCGCCGTCAGACGAAATTCGCGCAGTCGTTCCAGACTGCTGATATAATCGCTGATGTTTCCCGAGGAAAAAATACCGCCAAGAATCCCCCCGGCGAAAATCGTATCCCCGGTAAACAATGCGCCACGTTCCGTTTCATAAAAAGAGACCGAACCCGAACTGTGCCCGGGGGTATAGAGCGCCCGCAAGGCCAACCCGCCCAAATCGATGGACACCCCCTCCTCCAGCCGGATGTCCACATGAAATTGCCGCAATCCCCCTTCGAACGCGCCACTCATGGCGGAAAATTGATCGTTGAGACGCACCTTGTCGGCGGTACGCGCATGGGCGGCGGTGACGATGCGCTCGGGCAGCCGCGGTACCCCACCCACATGATCGACATGCTCGTGGGTCAACAGGATCATCTGGACATCTTCGATCCCCAAACCGATCCCATGCAAACTGTCCAGCAGATACTCATGATCGCTTCCCATCCCCGTATCGATCAGGGCGACCTTTCGGGTCCCCTTGAGGACAAAGACGTTGCATCCGCCCCCCTTGCGCCCCGGAACCAGGAAAATATCCTTGTCGATCTCGGTAACGAATTCGTTCTCGCTCGCCACTGCCACGGATGTATTCTCCCCAAAGGATCATTTCTGACCGGCCCGATTCCGGATGGTCGAAGGCCATGCCCGGAACACTCAGCCCTCGTTCTTTTTTCGCAGCCGGTTGGCCATGACCCCAAGAACCACCAGCGCAAAGGCGGGTTGTTGACTGACAAGATAGATGAAATGCGGCGCATCGATCGCCAATACACGAGCCCCCTGGGGACCGGCAACAGCCCCGGCGGAACGGGGACTGTTGTCAACCAAGGCCATTTCTCCGAAAAATTCACCCTTTCCCAAATGCGCCACGACCACCGTGCCACCATTGGCCTCGATGGTGATGTCCACCTGCCCCTCGGAAATCACGAACATGGTGTCTCCCGGGGCACCCTGGCGAAAGATTTCCTGGGCGGCGTCGTATACTCTGAGAAACCGGGTGTTGAACCCAAATTCGTTGACATCCATCGTTCGCGTTCCCCTTGTGGCAGCCATGAATCGATCGGATACTTGTCGAGTCTGGATCACATCGGCCCCTGATTCAAACCCCAACGAAAAGCGAATTGACCCGTGTCAACACCAACCGCCAAAATTCTGGTCGTCGCCCCTGCCTGCACCACCTGCCCGATCGCCAATAGGGCAACAACGGGCATGGCGGCGCACCATTTTCCATGCAAACCCCTTGGGCAACGATTCCCATGAACCCACCCGGACTCCTGCTCCTCCAATTGGGCACCCCCGACCACCCCGATACCCCCTCGGTCCGGAAGTATCTGGCTGAATTTCTTTCCGACCCCATGGTCGTGGACCTGCCGCGGTTCTATTGGCTCCCCATTTTGCATGGCGTCATCCTGCGCACCCGCCCCAAGAAGTCGGCGCGGCTCTATCAAAAAATATGGTGCGACAACGGCCTGTCGCCGCTTCTTCATCACAGTCAAACACTCACTGCCGCCATCGCCCACCACTTCGGCGCCACCCTGACGACCCGACTCGCCATGCGCTATGGACGACCGGACCTTGAGGAAACCCTCCGCGAATTTCAACGCCTGGGGGTGGAACGGCTGCTGGTTCTGCCCCTGTTTCCACACTATTCCGGGGCCACCACCGGTTCGGGGATCGCCCGCATTTTTCAGATCCTTTCCCGTTTCATTCCGATTCCGACCCTGCGCATCATCCCCCCCTTCCACGATCATCCCGGATACATCCAGTCACTGGCCCAGAGAATTCACACGCAGGGCGCCTCGACCCCGGAGCGGCATTATCTGTTTTCCTTTCATGGTCTGCCCCTCGGACATGTCCGGCGCGGCGATCCTTATCCCCGCCATTGCGCCACCACCGCCGAACTTCTCGCCCAGGCCCTTTCCCTGAAAAAGGACCGGTGGACCCTGGCCTATCAGTCACGGTTTGGCCGCGATGAATGGCTTTCCCCAAATACCGCAACCCTTCTGGCCACCCTCCCGAAAAAGGGGATCACCGACCTGACCGTCGTCTGTCCTGGATTTGTCGCCGACTGCCTTGAAACCCTTGAGGAAATCGCCATTTCCGGCCAAAAGGAATTCATCCGCCATGGCGGTCGGACCTTTCATTTTGTCCCCTGCCTCAACGATTTTCCTCCCTGGATCGCGGCACTGACCCGAATTATCGAAGATGAACTGAAAGGATGGATGCCCGATTCAAATCCGACATCCCTTTAACCCTCCCCTTTTTCACAAACTTCATGATAGAATGGTGATCATGTGTTGTTCATCATTTCGGCAAATCCATCCGATTCGAATCACTTTCCGGCTCAAGTGACGTATCAGGCCAATCTCAAGGACCGTCTTCGGCGGCAGGTAAACGCTCATGTACAAAATTCCCCAACTCAAATCCCTTGACGAAGCGCAACTTCTCGTCGAAGAACTTGTCAGCAAGGTCAATGAGGCCAGCAGCGAGCTCGAACTGGCAAAGAATTATTCGCGAAAAAATGCCGAGGTGATCGAAAAGCTGGCCGCATCGGCCCAGGAAATCGGTCAGGCTGTCAAAATGATCAAGAACATTGCCGGACAGACCAACATGCTGGCCCTGAACGCCGCCATCGAGGCGGCGGGTGCCGGAGAGGCGGGAAAGGGGTTCGCCGTCGTCGCCAATGAAGTCAAGGACCTGGCGCGACAAACCGCCGAGGCGACCAACCTGATCTCCCAGAAAATGGGTGAAATCCAGAAAAACACCGCCGAAGCCTCGAATACGGCCCAGGAAATCACGCAAAGTATCGACAAAATCAGGGATTCGAACGCGGAAATCATGCAGGTCGCCCGTGATTCCGCCGACGCGCAATGATCGATCGACAATGACCCGAACCCACGAAAATGACTTGAGAACAACAAGAAACAGACATGGCTCGAATCCGGTTCCTCTGCCTTGGGAACGGGCCGGTCACGCCCGTGAATCATCGCGTGACTTCGCCGAAATCGCAACACCTTCGTCGATGGTCTTTTCAAGCCTTGAACTGCCTTCAGCCCGATAAGGTTTCGTCATGAATTTCCTGTACAGAATGAGTGTCCGAAATCGCATCATCATCCTGATTCTCCTCGCTGCCTGTGGCTCGCTGATCTCGGGACTGATTCCAGTCCTGTCATCGAAGGACCGTCTACTCGAAGAACGCGAGCAGGAAATTCGTCTGGTCGTCGATTCGGTCTTCGGCATCATGCGGTACTACCATGAACGACACCAGGCCGGCGCCATGACCCTGGAAGCGGCCCAGGAACAGGCTGTCGAACAGATCAAGTCGCTGCGATACGGCCCGGATGACAACTACTTTTGGATCAACGACGACACACCCGCCATGATCATGCACCCGTTCAAACCGGAATTGAACGGGACCAGCCTGGTCAACTTTGTCGATCCGGTCGGCAACAAGCCGTTCGTCATGATGACCGAGGTCGTGAAACGGCAACAGGAAGGATTTGTCCATTACATGTGGCCAAAACCGGGATTGGCGGATCCGGTACGCAAGATTTCTTTTGTCAAAGGTTTCGCCCCCTGGCGGTGGATGATCGGTTCGGGGATCTATGTCGATGATGTCGAGATCGAATTCCGCGATAATCTACTGATCGTTCTGATCGACCTTCTTATTCTGGCAGTCGGGATGACACTCCTCTTTCTGCTCATTTCCCGATCGATCCTCAAACAACTGGGAGCGGAGATCGTTCCACTCCTTGATGCGGTAAGCCGGTTGGCGGGGGGGGATGTCACATCGAGGGTACACACTGCCAGGGGACGGGCGGTCGAAGGGGTTGGCGGGGCCATCAACGACCTGGCCGACAGCCTGAACGAAGTCATGCAGGTGATCGTTCTGCATTCGGGCAGCATCAGCGCCTGCGCCGGCGAACTTGTCAAAATACGCTCGCTCGTGGTTGCCGATGCCAACCAGTCCAACCGGATCAGCGAGGAAGTGCTGCAAAACAACGAAAATCTATCCCGGGAAATCGCCGCCATCACCGAAAAGATCGCCCTGGTCAGTGGCAACATCCAGGCCGTTTCCACCGCCGCCCACCAGGTTTCGGGAAACGTCTCCACCATCGCCTCGGGGGCCGAGCAGGCGAGTGCCAACATTTCGACCATGGCCGCTGCCGCCGAGGAAATCACCGCCAACCTTGGCGGGGTCAACCAAAGTTTGGAACGGGTCGATCATTCGGTCCAGGCGGTCGCCACGTCGATCCATGACATGTCCCGGTCCCTGGGAGGGGTGCGCGACCTGTGCGAGGGGGCCAGTCAGGAATCGAGCAAGGCCAAGGAACTGGCGGAACAGACCCAAAGCATCATGGACCGTCTGTCGCAATCGGCCAAGGAGATCGGTCAGGTCGTCGATGTCATCAACAACATTGCCGAACAAACCAACATGCTGGCCCTGAACGCATCCATTGAGGCGGCAGGGGCTGGAGAATCGGGGAAGGGATTCGCGGTCGTCGCCAACGAAGTCAAGGAATTGGCGCGACAAACCGCGCAGGCGACCCATATGATCTCCGACAAGATCCATGGCATCCAGGCCAATACCCGAGAGGCCGCCTTTGCCAACGATGAAATCGGCAAGGCCATTTCACGGATCAATCAATCCAATGTGGAAATCACCCTGTCGGTGGACCAACAAAACAAGACGGTCCACGCCATTTCCGACGCGATCAACACCGTGGCGCAAAGCGCCGCTTCGGTAACCCGCAACGCGGGAGAACTTAATTTTGCCGCCCAGGAGGTCGCCCGTTCCGCCCAGGAAGCGGCCCTGGGGACCGCGGAGGTCGCGCGTACCGCCGGAGAGGTCGCCTCCGGCGCCGAAGCGGTAGCCAGGGAAAGCTCTTCGGCGGAAACCATGTCCAGGGAAATCCGCGCCTCCGCCGAAATGACCGAGGCCGCCTCGAAAAATGTGCAGGAACGGATGGTCGAGGCCAACAAAATCTCCCAACAGGCCCTGGGCTCCGCCTTCCAGTTCCAGAGAATGGGGTCCGTGCTTCAGGACATGACCGGCGCCCTTTTCGCCGCCCGCATGGAGATGAACACGGGCACACCCATTTTTGAAATGCGTCAGGTCAAGGGATCCTATCTGGCCATCCAGGCGCTTCTGGAACAGATCATTCAGGGACGCATCACCCCCGATTTGAAACTGCTTGGCGAACCCAAGGAAACTCCCCTGGGAACATGGCTGGCAGGCACCCAGGCCGGACAGTTCGAACCAAAAGCCACGCTCGATGACGTCAAGAATCTCCATCAGGAATCCCATCGACTGGCAGAAAATGTCATCAGCATCATTGCGGAAAAAGGGTGGGATGGCCGGGACGAGGCCAATCAGGCGTTCGACAAATTCCTGGCCAACAGAAAAAAGCTGTTCACCCTCCTCAACAACATGTACATGGCGGGTTCGGTCGCATCCGGCAGCAACCGCATCTTCTTTCCCTGGACCCAGGAACTGGTCACGACCATTCAGTTTGTCGATGAGGACCACAAGAAACTGGTCGAAATGGTCAATGACCTGCACCGCGCCATGAAGGAGGAAGAGGGCTCCAACAAGGTTGGCGCCATCATCGATGGCCTGGTCGATTATGCCAAGACCCATTTCACCCGGGAAATGGACATGCTGCGAAAATACGATTATCCGGAGGTGGAGGGACACAGCGGCAAACATGACCGACTGGTGGCCCGTCTCAAGGAACTGTCGGAAAAATATCACCAGGGAGAATTCACGGTTGTCATGGACCTTCTGGCCCTCGCCAAGGACTGGCTTGTGGAACACATTCTGCGGACCGACATGCGTTATGTCGATCATGTCAAACAACGGGGACAGCAGTAGATTTTTCTTGGAAACGCCAACCGCATGCGCTGGAAGTCACACCACGGGCACGGCCATGTCGTTTCATGTTCCGATCGAAAGGAAAGCAATGCACACAGGATCCTCGGACAGGGCGTTTGGCGTCGTTTTCACCCTTTTTTTTCTTCTTGTCTTCCTCTTTCCGTTACTGAATCAGGAACCGGTCAACTCGTGGGCGCTCATCCCCGCAACCTTGTTTGCGCTCCTGACCTGGCTCCGTCCCGCCCTCCTTCATCCACTGAACCTGGTTTGGACGCGAATCGGCCTGTTGCTGCACCATGTCACGACGCCAATCCTGATGAGCCTGATTTTCTTCCTCACGGTCACACCGATTGCCCTTCTGATGCGCCTGTTCGGCAAACGGCCACTGGCGCTTGAATTTTCCCCCGACAGGGACAGTTATTGGATGCCAAGGAAAACGCCTGATCCTGATTCGATGAAGCAACAGTTCTGACCTTCAGAAATGGGATGTCTCACCTCTATTTTTTTCCACTTCCCACCCCCTATGGAAACCGGACAAATCATTTGCTGCCGACATTGCAAAGGAATCTATCTCAGTGTTAGGATACAGCCGTTTAAGTTGTCCCTCTGAATTTTTTCTCCTCTTCCTTTGGGAAAGGGGGGTAAGGGGATCGACACTTTGATCAACGGTAACCCTACAGAAAGATCTCGTCGCCGGTTTTGCATGCGCTTTTGGCACGCCAGGGGCTGAAATCAACTGAATGAATGTCACACGCCCTGGTCAGGCAACCTGCCCATGGAGGGGTCCGTTATGTCACTGGTGTTTGATTCGCTGGCCTACGCCAAAAAATTGAAGGCCGCCGGTGTTCCCGAGGCCCAGGCAGAAATACAGGCTGAAACCATCGTCGAATGGATGGAAGAACGCTTGGCCACCAAGCTGGAACTGGAACAGGTCCGGGTGGATTTGAAGCGAGATATCAAGGAACTTGATGTCAAGATCGAGTCGGTCCGGGCAGAGTTGAAGCGGGACATCGAGTCAGTCCGGGCGGAATTGAAGCGGGACATCGAGTCAGTCCGGGCGGAATTGAAGCGGGACATCATGGAACTGGAGCAACGCATGGTGATCAAGCTCGGGAGTCTGATGTTCGTGGCGGTCGGAGCTGTGGCCGCGCTGGTGAAACTGCTTTGACATCCGTGCGACGCACGAACGCAACAACCACCAGATGAGTAACCGTTCAGATCCCGTCATTCCCTGCTACAGCGGGAATCCAGAATTTGCTTCAGCCTCCCTGGATCCCTGCTTTCGCTTAGGATGACGCTTGTCAAAGGGGGTATGAACGGTTGCCTTAAAATCCATCCGATCGGAGCAGTTGTCATGTCCTTTTTTCCCGAATTGTGGGCGTTCATGCGCATCCGAAAAAAATTCTGGCTGCTGCCCATTTTGATCATGTCCGTCCTTCTGGGAGGACTCATCGTCCTGAGCCAGGGATCAGCCGTCGCCCCCTTCATCTACACCCTTTTCTAGGCCCATTGAACGGTGTATATTCTCGGCATTTCCGCTTGGTATCATGACAGCGCCGCGGCATTGGTTCGGGATGGAATCATCATCGCCGCGGCCCAGGAAGAACGGTTTACCAGGAAAAAACACGATCCCGATTTTCCCGTCCAGGCGATCCGCTATTGTCTTGCCGCGGGTGACATTCCGCTGGCCAAAGTGGATCGGATCGTCTTTTACGACAAACCTTTCCTCAAATTTGAACGCCTGCTCGAAACCTATCTGGCGTTTGCCCCAAGGGGATTTTCCTCGTTTCGCATGGCGATGGCGGTATGGATCAAGGAAAAGCTGTTTCAAAAAAAATTGATCCTGGACCAATTGAAAAGCTTGGACAGCGACTTTTCCGGTGAGAACCTGTTGCTGTTTGCCGAACACCATCAAAGTCATGCCGCCAGTGCCTTCTATCCGTCCCCCTTCGCCGAGGCGGCCATCCTGACCATGGACGGTGTCGGGGAATGGGCCACGACCTCCACGGGAATCGGACGCGGCAACGCACTGGAAATCACCCGGGAAATCCATTTTCCCCATTCACTGGGACTGCTCTATTCTGCCTTCACCTATTATACCGGCTTCAAGGTCAATTCGGGCGAATACAAGGTCATGGGTCTGGCCCCTTATGGTCAACCCCGTTTTGCCCAGACCATTCTGGACAACCTCATCGATCTGAAACCCGACGGATCGTTTCGCATGGACATGTCCTACTTCAATTATTGTACCGGCATGACCATGACGGGGGAAAAGTTTCACCGCCTTTTCGGTGGGCCTCCGCGCACCTCCGAGGAACGACTGACACAACGAGACATGGATCTGGCGGCCTCCATTCAAGCGGTCATCGAAGAGGCAGTCTTGCGTCTGACGCGCAGTCTTTCCCAGGAAACAGGCCTGGCCAATCTTTGTCTGGCGGGTGGGGTGGCGCTCAACTGTGTCGCCAACGGAAAAATTCTCCGCGACGGGCGCTTCAAACAGATATGGATCCAACCCGCGTCGGGAGATGCCGGCGGGGCACTGGGGGCGGCGCTGGCCGCCTGTCACTGGCACCTGGGGCTTCCCCGGACCATCCCTTTCACTCAGGATGCCATGAAGGGATCCTATCTTGGACCCGAGTTTTCACAGGAGGAGATCGAACGACGACTGACCGCGGTGGGTGGTCGCTTCAGCACACTCAGCGAAAGTGATCTTCTGGATGCCGCGGTTCAGGCGCTGATCGAAGAAAAGGCCCTCGGCTGGTTCCAGGGACGGATGGAATTTGGTCCCCGTGCCCTGGGGGCCCGTTCCATTCTCGGGGATGCCCGGTCGGACCGGATGCAATCGACCCTCAATCTCAAGGTCAAATTTCGCGAATCCTTCCGCCCCTTCGCCCCCTCGGTGTTGCGTGAATCGGTTCATGAATGGTTCAACCTTGATACCGACAGCCCCTACATGCTTCTGGTGGATGACGTCCTGCCGCGCATTCGCCGACCGATGACCGAGGAGCAACAAAAGCTGTTCGGAATCGAAAAACTCAACGTTCCCCGCTCCTCCATCCCTGCCGTCACGCATGTGGACTACTCCGCCCGCATTCAGACCGTGCATCGAGAGACCAATCCGCTTTACCATGCCCTGATCGAACGTTTCAAGGCCCGTACCGGCTGTCCCGTCCTCGTCAACACCAGCTTCAACGTTCGCGGCGAACCCATTGTCGGTTCTCCGGAAGACGCATTTCATTGTTTCATGGGGACTGGCATCGAGACCCTGGCGATCGGTCGTTGTTTTCTGCGCAAGGAAGAGCAGGATCCGAAACTGCTGGTCGATTACAAGGACCGGTTTGAGTTGGATTGAGGCGCAAGCCCCCCGGACACGAAATCGTTATCTTTTTTCAATGGTTTATCTCGGGTGCGTCCAGAACGATGTCGCCCCTCGTCTTCAACCAGAACACCGTCGCCCCCGCCACTGCCGCCGGCATCGCCAGAAGATTGACGACAGGGACCATCATCAATCCCATGACCGCCACCCCAAACCCAAGGCTGCCACCAAGATGGCGACGCAAATGCCGCCGAACGGCAGTCCCGCTCATTCCGTGAATGGCCATGGGATAGTCGCCATATTCCACCGCCATCATCCAAACGCAAAACAACAACCATAACGGCGTGATCGCCGCCTGAAGTCCTGGAATCAGGAAAAGAATCAGAAAAAGAAACATCCATTTCAGTGAATAAAACACCTTGCCAATCTCATTGACGATCGCCCCTCCCGGATCCCGCGCGACCGGCCTCCCCCCGGCCACAATCCCTTCCACCACCGCCGCCAGATGACTGTTGAACGGTGACGCGATCAGATTGGCCACCATCGTAAACGTCGAAAAAACAAACAAGACAACCCCGACCAGCAGCAAAGGCACCACCAACCAACGCAACCAGTGCAGCCAATCCGGCAAAACACCATCCATCCAGATCAAAAGATCATCCACCCAACCAAGACCATAGCCCACCAACAAAGAGAACAATAAAACATTGACAAACAGCGGGATCAAAACAAAACGCCGCGCACCGGGACGGAAAATCAAACCCATCCCCTGCACCAGACAACCGATTCCTTCCGCGAATGAGATCATGCCATTCCCAACCATGCCCTTGCCCGACGCATGGCCTCCTCGAATTGTACCGGAGTCATCTCCTCGCGGGCGATTTCAAGGTTTTCCGTCGCATCCACCATCCCCTGGTCTTCCGCCAGCATGAACCATTTGGCCGCTTCGACAAGGTCCAACGATACCCCCTGGCCGGTGGCATAGAGGATTCCCAGGTTGTTCTGGGCCTTGGAATCCCCCTGGGTCGCCGCTTTCATGAACCAGAAGAAAGCCTTTTCCACATCCGCCGCGATGCCCAAACCTTCCAGATACATGGTCGCCAAATCATGCTGCGACAGGACATTTCCCTGCTCCGCGGCAAGGGTATGCCATTTCAGCGCTTCTCCAAGGTCGAGGGGGACCTCGCTTCCTTCGAGGTATAAAGCCGCCAGGTCATGCTGGGCCTTGGGATCACCCCACTGGGCAAAGGTTGCCAGGGTCGTAACATAATCCTCCTGATCCAATTCGTGGAAACCAGGCGCCTGGCCACCCGCGTTTCGAACCGGAGGTCTTGGTGTCGTTTCAGCCATGGCCATCATTCTTCCATCCCCTTTGGCGCCGATTGCTCAACCAATGCGTCATCGCGGTTTTTTTCCAAACGCGCCCCCATTTTCCAGAGAATCTGTCGTGATTCGTCGTCCTTGGCCTTGTTGAGCGGTGTCTCTCCCTGGGAATCCTTGGCGTTCGGTTCCGCGCCACGTTCCAAAAGAATTTTTATCACCGGTTTGGCATTCGCCAGAGTCGCCATGTGCAAAGGGGTCAAGCCCAGATGGTTGGCATGATTGACCTTGGCGCCATGATCCAGCAACAGTTCCACCAGATCCATCGCCCCAAAATAGGCGGCACTGGCCAGAATACCGCCCCCCAGATTGTCCAGGACCTGCACATCCGCCCCCGCCTGGACCAGCATTTTGGCGACTTCCAGTTTACCACCTCTCATTGCCAGCATCAGGGCCGTATTGCCCCCCGCATCCCGGGTATCGAGGACAGCCCCATTGTGCATCAACCATTCGACGACCTCGGAACTCCCCCCCATCGCGGCATGGTGCAGCGGCGTCGAACCAAAACCGTCCGCTTCGTTGACCTCGTTCTTCTTATCGGCGACCATTTTTTTGACACGCTCCAATCGCCCTTGAAACACCTCTTGATGGAATGAGCCGGCCCAGGCATCACAACCCAACCCAAGATAAAACAAAAGCAGCGCCAACAACCGCCAACCCATTGTCATCGTCCAATTCATGAGGCCATCCCCTCTAGGGTTTCAGAGCGGCAACCAAGCCAATCGGTTTGCTCGCATCCTTGGACAGACGAGCCAGTTTCCCCTGAATGCTCTTTCCAGACAACACGTAAGGGCCACTGTTGCGAATCGCCGCCGGAAGCATGGCCAATGCCCGAACCGCCTCCTCATGGCTTGCGTAGCGGCCATGATAGAGAAGAATACGATCCTGACCCACGGGAAATGCCAACAGTTGATCCTCGGACACGCCCAGATTCGCCCGCGACAGATACCCGCTCAGCCCTCCCAGATTCGATCGCAGAACCGACATCAACTGAATGCTGAAACCACCTTCCCCCGGATTGGCGGCCAACCATGCCCTGGCCGCCTGTATCCGTTCCTCCAACAAAGGATCGGAATTCAAAGCCAAACCAGCCACGACATTGTTCCGCTTTGCATGATCCTGCCCCTTCAGAGATACGCCCCCCTTCCCCGAATCCCTTGAAGAACCCCCGGAAATGACCGCCACATTTCGATTCCTCGGCTCGCCACCCGATGTATACGCCCCCGCACCCACCATCGACTCACCCCCGGTGGTCCCCTCCATTTCAGGGATGTCCCTCACGACAGGCAGTGTATCATCGACCCCAGCCAGCACCGCCTCCTTTTCTGCCCCGGCGACGGATACTTCCGATCCGGAACGGACCAGAGAACTCGCCAGATAAAACGAAAGAACCATCCCCCCCAGTAAACCCGCAACGGGCAATCCCAACCGTTTCACCCGTTGTGACCAGGGACCACGCAACAAATTTTCGCCATTGGGTCCAACGATCTCAATTTTGATCATGATGCCGCCCGCTTGTCTGGTGTTGATTCCCGCCGCTGCCTCATTCACCGGCCCTCATGCCAGACATTAATGCCAGTTTCATGCCAGTTCCACGATCCGCCACCTTGCCTCCTCCTCGGGAGTCTCCAACAGGAAAACATCATGCCGTACCCCACACCATCCCCCTCGTTGCAGCATCAATACCGGGCCCTCCTCCGTCTGAACCAGCTTTCTCCAGGTATCCCCCGATGCCTGCTCCTCCCCGTCGAGAATCTCCAACTGCCGCCATGGTTGCCGTCGATAAGGCTGCATCGATTCCTCCCACCAATGAAGGCAAAAAAAATCCCGAGGAGAAACATCCCCCCGGGATCCCTGATCACCTCTTCCATCGGCCATTCAACGGGTACGGGGCCAACGTTCCAGGGCGGAAAAGAAAAAGGCGATTTCCACCGCAGCAGTCTCGGGGGCATCGGAACCATGAACCGCATTCTCGCTGATGTCCGAGGCAAAGTCGGCCCGAATGGTTCCAGGGGCCGCCTTCTTCGGATCGGTCGCCCCCATGACATCGCGATTCTTGCGGATGGCATCCTCTCCTTCGAGGACCTGAACCATGATGGGACCGGAACTCATGTAGTCCACCAATTCATCAAAAAATTTCTTGCCGCGATGAACTTCATAAAACTCACCCGCCCGTTCACGGGTCAGGTGCAGCATCTTTGCCGCAACAATACGCAAACCCGCCTTTTCAAAACGGGCATAGATTTCACCGATGACATTCTTGGCCACACCATCAGGTTTGATCATCGACAGGGTACGCTCGACAGCCATCTTTGTTCCTCCCACGGATGAAAAACTAAAATTATAACGAATATTTTTCAGAGGTCCACTCTTCCAAACCACGACATCCGATTCAAACACTCCGGACCAAGTCGCGGAATTCGTCACGAAAAAGACCGGGGGCTCACGCCCCCGGTTCGAGTTTAAAGAGTGCTGCCACCTGAGAACCTATTCCGAAACAACTGGTTGAACACAGGCGAACGGATAGGGTATTTCCATTGATTGCAAACCACCATCAACCAAAACGCTTCTTGTAGGCTTCCACCTGCTTTTTCATCCGTTCCGGCAGGGAGTCGCCAATCTTGGCCATCCAGCCGTCAAGATCGCCGAATTCCGCCTTGAATCCCGCCACATCCACCTTGAGCACCGCGTCAAGGTTCTCCTTGGAGATGTCAAGCCCGGTAAGATCAAGATCTTCCGGATTGGGCATGTATCCCAGCGGCGTCTCGCGGGCACCAACCTTGCCGTCCACCCGCTGACACATCCACTTCAGGACGCGGGCGTTATCGCCATAGCCGGGCCACAGGAATTTGCCGGCATCGCTCTTGCGGAACCAGTTGACATAGAAGATGGCCGGGGCCTTGCTGCCCAGACGATCGCCCATTTCAAACCAGTGTTGCCAGTAGTCGCCGACATTGTAGCCACAGAAAGGCAACATGGCCATCGGATCGCGACGCAGCGTGGCAGCGACATCCAGGGCGGCGGCGGTCGGCTCGGAAGCGGCCGTAGCCCCCATGAAAACGCCGTGATCCCAGCTCGTCGCCTGATGGACCAGGGGCATGACGCGGGTGCGGCGACCACCGAAGATGAAGATGTCGATGGGAACCCCTTCCGGATTTTCCCAATCGGAACAGATCACCGGGCACTGCCTGGCAGGAGCGGTGAACCGGGCGTTGCCGTGGGCGCCGACTTCCTTGCCCGGCTTCCAATCGCGGCCCTTCCAGTCGATGCCGTGATCGCAAGGCTTGTCCATGTCCTCCCACCACACATCGCCATCATCGGTCAGAACGCAGTTGGTGAAGATGGCGTTTTCCTTCATCGACTCCATCGCCATCGGATTGGATTTGTAGCTCGTTCCCGGAGCCACGCCGAAGAAACCCGCCTCGGGATTGATCGCATAGAGACGGCCATCCGCCTTGATCTTCATCCAGGCAATGTCATCACCCAGGCATTCCGCCTTCCACCCCTTGAGCGGAGGTTGCAACATTGCCAGGTTGGTCTTGCCGCAGGCGCTGGGGAAGGCGGCAGCGATGTGGTATTTCTTTCCTTCGGGGCTGATGAGGCGCAGAATCAGCATGTGCTCCGCCATCCACCCTTCCTTGCGGCCCATCGCCGAGGCGATCCGCAACGCCAGACACTTCTTGCCCAGAAGCGCGTTGCCGCCGTAACCCGACCCATAGGACCAGATCAGATTTTCCTCGGGGAAATGGGCGATGTACTTCTTCTCGATCGGGGCACAGGGCCATACGCCGTTGTCCTTCTGGCCCGGTTGCAGCGGCTTGCCCACCGAATGCAGGCAGGGAATGAACGCACCGCCCGCTCCGAGTGTCTCCAGCACCTTCGTCCCGACGCGCGTCATGACGTGCATGTTGGCGACGACATAGGGACTGTCGGTGATCTGCACGCCGATCTTGGCGATGTCGGAACCGATGGGCCCCATCGAGAACGGGATCACATACATCGTGCGCCCCTTCATGCAGCCGTTGTACAGGCCGCGCATCGTGGCTTTGAGCTCATCGGGGTGGCTCCAGTTATTGGTCGGCCCCGCGGAACGCTTGTCGCTGGTGGAAATGTAGGTGCGGTCCTCGACACGGGCCACGTCGGAGGGATCGGAACGAAACAGATAGCTGTTGGGACGCTTGGCAGGGTCAAGCTTGGTGGCCAGACCCGCTTCCACCAGAATCTGCATCATGCGGTCGTATTCCGCCTTGGTCCCGTCGCACCATTCCACCTTGTCAGGTTGAACCATGGCGCGAACCTCTTCCACCCAGGCGTTCAGCTTGCCGTTCTTGCTTGGACTCATGAATTTTCACTCCTTAAAATCGTTTTTCCGAGGGGTTTGTATTTTGATTCGGTCGATACCGGCCTGCAATCCGCACCTCGGCGGCAGCCCGGAGAAACGGCGGAAGGTTCCATGGCGGCGAGGAACCCCATCGGTCCGGTTCGTCCCGGCTACAAAAAGGACTTTCACAAGGATTTTTCGTCCTTTAATTCCCTTTTTGTCAGACACGAAGTGTTTATAAACAGATTCCCGTCGCATGACAAGATATTAACTCATCCGTCCGCATGATTTTTTCCGGTTATGAAAAAGATCCATCGATTCATTGTTGAACGTGGTGGTATCTGTCAAAGGTCCGGCGGAAAACGCACGTCACTCTTTTATCCCATGACTCAGACCGGCGACGCAACCCCCAAAGGACAGAGTTTTCACCACGTTCAGGACCGTTCCCCTTCCGTCGCCAGCGCGTCCACCACCTCCAGCAACCGATCGATTTCCTCTCCACTGCCGATGGTGATGCGCAACCGGTCGGCCAGCCGGGGATCGGCTGGGAAATGGCGGACATGGATCCCCTGTTTTTTCAACCGTTCAAGCCATTCCCCACCGCTCATGCCCCCCGTCGGGACCCGGGCGAGAATGAAGTTGGCCTGGCTCTCGGGGACATCGAAGCGACGGCTGCGCAACGCCAGGGTCAGTCGCGAACGCTGGGAACGGATTTCGTCCCAGATGGGACGGTAGGCCCCGTGGTGATCCAGGGCCACACGGGCGGCCCATTGGGAATAGGCATTGACATTGTAGGAATCCCGGACCTTGTGAAATTCGCGCGCGATCCGGGAATCCATGAAGCCCAGACCGATACGCAACGCCGCCATGGCCATCGACTTGGAAAAAGTCCGGATGATCACAAGGTTGGGATGATCCGCCAGAAGCCCCAATCCATGCCCGTCGGCAAAATCGACGTAGGCCTCATCCAAAACCACCATCCCCCGAAGGCTCCGACACAGACGGGCAACCTCCTCCAGGGCGACGCAATGGCCCGTCGGGGCGTTGGGACGGACCACAAGGACCAGTTTCGGCCCCAGGGACACCAGTTTCTCGACCGGAAGGCCGCCATCCGCGTTCCAGTCGATCTCGCGAAAGATCCCCCCCTGAATCCGCGTCAGCGCGGAATAGAGGGTATAGGTCGGTCCGGGAACCGCCACCAGGTCTCCGGGATCGACGAAGGTCCTCATGATCATGGTCAACAGGTCGTCCGAACCGTTGCCGACCACCACCCGGTCGGGGGTCAATCCATAGCCGTAGACCCCGCAGGCGGTCTCCCGGAGCCGGAGGGCCCCCGGATCGGGATAACGCCGGAAGCCGGTTTCCAATCCCCGGGCCAGGGCCTGAAGGATGACGGCGGGAGGTTCGGACGGGTTTTCATTGGTATTGAGTTTGATCAGCCGCCCGGACGCGACCGGCTGTTCACCCGGGACATAACCGGTCATCGCCGCCACGTCGGGACGGACAAAACGGGTGGGGTCCATCATCAGATTCCCTCGACAAAAGATAAATCACCTGTTCATGGCCAACCGGCAACCATCCGGCTCCCGATCCGCCCTTCCCGCCCCCCAGGAGCAACGCCAATCGTTCGACCTCGTCCCCACACTCCGCCACGACGCATTGAAATTATCGTCGGTTGACGTAGAATGACAAGTTTATGGAATATTCGCCAGGAATCGGAAACCTCCATGGAACTTCTTTTGGCACTTTCCCAGATCGATCCCCACGTCGGAGCCATTGATGACAACCTGGAACGGATGACCCAAGCCGCCGCCCAGGCCCAGGCCAAGGGGGCAACCCTGGTCGTCTTTCCCGAGTTGTCCCTTACCGGCTATCCCCCGGAAGATCTGCTCCACAAGCCCCTGTTTCTCGAAAGGCTGGCCCGCGCCGAACAACGATTTCACCGCACGCTTGGCTCGATCGGCATCGACGCGGTCTATGGCACGGTGCGTCGCAATTCCATGGGTCTTCTCAATGCCGGGGTTTTCGTGCAGGATGGAGTGGAAGTCGGATTTTCCGGAAAACGCCGCCTGCCCAACACCGGCGTCTTCGACGAACGCCGTTATTTCGTCCCCTCCAGGTCGCCGCGGATCTTCGCCTACAAGGGATTTCCCTTCGGCATCGCCATCTGCGAAGACCTCTGGCATCCGGGAGGTCCCCTGCCCAAACTTGCCCGGGCCGGGGCTTCGTTCATCCTACATCTCAACGCATCCCCCTACCATGTCGGCAAACAACCCGAACGCGAGGCGATCGCCCGCGAACGGGTCACCGAATGCGGTTTGCCGCTGCTGTATGTCAACCTGGTCGGGGGGCAGGACGAACTGGTATTCGACGGCGGCTCGTTCGCCATGAACGCCGATGGCGACATCGCCCAACGCGAACCGTCGATGCGTGAAACCCTCTCCCTGGTCCGGCTGCAACGGCAACCGGGGAAAATGGTGCGTTTCATGCAGTCCACCATCGCACCCCCCCTGGAGCAGGAACGGGAAATCTACCAGGCCCTGTGCCTGGGGATGGCCGACTATGTTCACAAAAACCGCTTCAAGGGGGTGATCCTCGGACTTTCGGGAGGAATCGATTCGGCCCTGACCCTGGTGATCGCCGCCGACGCCCTGGGAAGCGACCGGGTGGCGGCGGTCATGATGCCATCTCCCTTCACCTCGCGAGAAAGCCTGGAAGATGCCGCCCTTGGCGCCGAACGGATGGGAGTGACCCTCGACAGCATCGCCATCTCCCCCCTCTACGACGGATTCAAGTCGCAACTGGCCCCGCTGTTTTCGGGTATGAGAGAAGATGTCACCGAGGAAAACATTCAACCCCGAATCCGGGCGACGCTGCTCATGGCGCTGTCCAACAAAAAAGGATCGCTTCTGGTGACCACTGGCAACAAGAGTGAAATGAGCGTCGGATACGCCACCCTCTATGGCGACATGGCCGGGGGATTTTCGGTCCTCAAGGATCTGCTCAAGGAAACGGTCTATCGATTGGCCAGGGCGCGCAACCGTTGGGCCATCGAACAGGGCCAGGTGCCCCCCATCCCCGATCGCATCCTGGAAAAACCGCCAACCGCCGAACTCAGGTTCAACCAGAAGGATACCGACTCCCTCCCCCCCTATCCGGTATTGGATCGAATCCTCGAACTGTACGTGGAACAGGAAAAAGGACTCGACGACATCATCGAACGGGGCATCGATCGCGAAACCGCCCTCCGGGTCGTGGCGATGGTGGATCGCAACGAATACAAAAGGCGGCAATCCCCACCCGGAGTTCGGGTTACCCGACGCGCCTTCGGCAAGGACCGGCGTTATCCCATCACCAACGGATTCAAGGTGTCATGAGCCGCTCCTCTTTTCTGCCCACGCTCCTGGTTGCCTTGACGCCGCTTGGCATGTTTTCAGGTGGTTGCGCCGACAACCGTCTTGCCCCCGACCGCGAGGCCGAATTCGCTGCCCTGCTGACCAAGGGGCAGGCCTACATGGAACGTCGCAAACCGCAACAAGCCCTTCCGGCCCTCCGCCAGGCGCAACGGATCCGCCCCGATTCTCCCGAACTCCTGACCACCCTCGCCAAGGCCTATTCCCAATTGGGACAAACCCGGGCCGCCCTCGATGTCCTCGAACAGGCCCACGCCCTCCGCCCGAAGGACCCGACGATCCTCCACAATCTGGCGGTCGCCGCCCTCGACGAAGGGAACCTCGACCAGGCCGAAGCCATGCTCCTCGAAGTGACCACCCGGCCCGAATTCGACAATCAGGCCAATGCCTGGCACAATCTGGCGATCGTCCATCGGAAAAGAAACAACCCGCAAAAAATGGTCGAGGCCCTCGAATCGGCCCTGCGGGCCGACCCGTCGCATCTGCTCTCCCATCGATCATTGGCAGCGTTCCACGAACAATCGGGGCGGTTCGAACTGGAACGCCCCCACCTGGAAAAAATCGTGGCCCTGGATCCGGACAACATCGAAATCCTCGAACGTCTCGGGCAAAACCTGCTGCAACAAGGACTGGCCGAACAGGCGCGTCCCATCTTCAAACGTCTGATTCAACGTGATCCAAACCATCCCGCGGCCCAACGGGCTCACGCACGCCTCTTGGAAATCGAACAACCATGATCAAGAAACCCCGACTCAACCTGGTCAACAGAGGCGGCGCCGTCCGGGTCAACAAGACGTTGCCCGCCGCGATCCGCAAATTCGATCCCCCCGATCCGCCATCGCCGCCGCCACCTCCACCGCCAGCGCCGCCACCTCCGGAAATGGCGCCCGCGCCACTACCCATGCCCACGTCCGAGAATCTTCCCGACCTCCAGCCGGTCCATACCGCCGAAAGTGTCGGTCGATTTCTCGCCACGGCACGAAAGTCCCAGGGAAAATCCATTTCCGAACTGGCCGAATCGACGCATATCCGTGACATCCATCTTCAGGCCATCGAGGATGGCGCCATCGAGCGACTTCCGGGAATCACCTTTGTGGCGGGTTTCATGCGCCTGTACGCCCGCCATCTCAACATTGCCGATACCGACCCCATCGAATCGTTCCTGGAAACGCTCGACCAGAAACGGCAGGGGTTGCAGATGGAAAAGTTTCCCGCCCCCACCAAAGGAAGTCATCGTCCCGGTCTTGGTTTGATTTTTCTGGGAATCGCCCTTCTTGTCGGCGGTTTTGCGGGTTACGAACATTTCTACGCCCCGAACCGCCCGATCCCGGCCATTCCCTCGTCCCCGCCCTTGCGGGTGGAATCCTCCGCCTCGGAAGGCGAGACTTTTCCCGAACCGACCGCCATTTCGGAGTCGGAAAAGGATTCGGCATCCCTCCCCCCCGCGACGATCGGATCCAATGTCGCTTCCGTTGCGGCGAAACCCGCCACCGTCGCCGAAGCGGCCCCTCCGGCGACCCAAAGCGCCACGAATTCCTTTTTTTCGCTTTTTGGCCGCACTTCGAACCGGATCGCCACCCCTCCCGATGCGGCGCCCCCCGCCGATGCCCCCACCGAAGCCGCCATCGAAGAAAGCCCCGTCCCCACCGACCCGATCGTCGATGGCCCCAGCGAGGAAGAGATTCCAGGCGATTTTGACAACGCCTCGCTCCAGGGATCCAGCCCTTCCGACAACGAGCACGCCAGTGTCACCACGATTGCCGTGTCCGCGCCACCAGCCGCCGCAACCACTCCGCCCGGAGCCACGTCGCCAGCCGCCGGCATACCGGCAAACCAATCCTTGGACAAGACACTTCCGGTCACCCCCGCCGAACCGGCCCCGACACTGCCTGAACTTCCCCAGGTCAGCCCGCGGCCCCGGACCGTCACCACGTCGGTCTCCGCCATCCCCCCTGCCGCCGCCGTCGTTTCGGGATCGGTCCCGTCCGCGCAATCCAGCCCGGCGACTTCGGCGCCCGGCAGCAACAGTATCCCTGCCGATTCCGCCACCACTCAAGGCCCGGTCGCACTCCCTTCCGGGACATCCCCTCCGACCGCCGGCACCGCGACAAATCCTTTCACGGATCCAGGTTCCCCCTCCGGCCCGCCATCCGGAAAAACCACATCCGACCCCACCCCTCCCGCCCCAGGCAACCCGCGCACCCAGGCACGGGAACAGGTGATCGATGCCCACCCGGTTCCGCTGTACAGCGAGGCCGACCCGCAACCAACGAATTCCCGTTCCATCGCCCTCGTCGCCAAAGAACTGGTCTGGATCCAGATCCAGGACAAGGATGGCATCGTCCTCAAGGACATGGTCATGCAACCGGAACATGTGTTCCACATTCCCGAGGGCGAAACCTTCTACGCCATTCTCGGCAACGCAAGCGGGGTCCAGGTGCGAATCGGCAACAAGACGCTCCCTTTTCTCGGGGATACCGGGGAGGTCGTTCAGGACCTGGAATTGTCCCCCGAAGGAATTCAAAAACGGGCCCGGGGGTTGTGACATGACGCAACGTTCCATGGTCGCACCCCGGCGGCGGACACGCCTTCTCCACATCGGCCCGGTTGCCGTGGGAGGCGACGCGCCCATCAGTGTCCAGTCGATGACCAATACCCCCACCGCCGACATCGCCGCCACCCGCCGTCAGATCGAAGAACTTGCCCAGGCAGGGGCCGACCTCGTGCGCGTCTCCTGTCCCGACATGGATGCGGCGGAAGCGATGGCGCCCCTGGTCCGATCGGCGACGGTTCCCCTCATCGCCGACATCCATTTCGACCACCGTCTGGCCTTGGCCGTTCTTGACCGTGGCGTTCAGGGATTGCGCATCAATCCCGGCAACATCGGCGCACCACACCGGGTCCGGGAGGTGGTCCGCGCCGCCCGTGATCATGGCGCCCCCATCCGCATCGGCGTCAATGCCGGATCCCTCGAAAAAGACCTCCTCGCCCGTTATGGAGAACCCTGTCCCGAGGCGATGGTCGATTCCGCCATGGGTCATATCCGCCTGCTCGAAGACCTCGATTTTCGCGACATCAAGATCAGCCTCAAAGCCAGTTCCGTCGGCATGACGGTCGCCAGCTATCGTTTGTTGGCCGGGCAGGTGGATTACCCGCTGCATCTGGGGATCACCGAGGCGGGAGGACTCCTTCCGGGCGCCGTCAAATCGGCCATCGGCCTGGGGTTGCTTCTGTCCGAAGGGATCGGCGACACCTTGCGGGTTTCGCTGACCGCCGATCCGGTCGAAGAGGTGAAGGTCGGCTTCGAAATTCTCAAGGCGCTGAACCTGCGTTCCCGTGGCGTCAATATCATCTCATGTCCAACCTGTTCCCGTCAGGAATTCAACGTCATCGGCATCGTGGAACAATTGGAACGAAAACTTGCCCACATCCGTGAACCAGTGCCACTGTCCGTCATCGGCTGTGTCGTCAACGGTCCCGGCGAGGCCAGGGAAACGGCGGTCGGTCTGGTCGGAGGTCAGGGGGGACATCTGCTGTATCGTCATGGCCGTCCCCACGGCAAGATTGACGAAAAAGACATTGTTTCCCGGCTCGTGGCCGAGGTCGAACAGGCCGCCCAGGTCATGCGGCAGGCCCCCCCCCAGGGACTGGAAATCGATCCGGCTTCCGAACATGCCGACCGGTCCCCAACCAATGGATCGCCTCTGATGAATCCTTCAACCAAAGCGGGTTGACCGGACATGGCGCTTTTTGGGAAAAACGTCAAAAACAAAGTCAAAACCCTGGGGGCAATCCTCCAGACCCCTTTTTTCTTTCAATAATTCTTTCCGAGACTTCAACCTCATGATTCAAACTGTCCGCGGCGTCCATGATATTCTTCCCGAAACGATTGCCCTCTGGCAACGTCTCGAAGCCCTGGCCCTGTCGGTGTTTACACGCTATGGTTTCGAGGAAATCCGCACCCCGTTGTTCGAACGGACCGAATTGTTCGCCCGGGCAGTCGGCGCCACCAGCGACATCGTGGAAAAGGAAATGTACACCTTCGCCGACCGCGGTGGCGACTCCTTGAGTCTGCGTCCCGAAGGGACGGCATCGGTGGTTCGGGCCTTCATCGAGCAGAGCAGGCATCGGCAATTGCCATGGAAGGTCTGGTATCGGGGGCCGATGTTTCGTTATGAACGACCGCAGAAGGGACGGCAACGTCAATTTCACCAGATCGGCTGTGAACTGTTTGGACCGGCAGGTCCCCTGGCGGATGCGGAACTTTTGGCAATGGTGATGCGCTATCTGGGCGAACTGGGGCTTCAGGCGGCGTTGGTGTTGGAAATCAACTCCCTGGGGTGTCCCGAATGCCGTCCCCCCTATCGTGATCTTTTGATTTCCTGTCTCAGGAAGCTGACGGATCAACTGTGTAGCGACTGTCAAAACCGCATGGAACGCAATCCCTTGCGGGTTCTCGACTGCAAGGAGGAACGTTGTCGTACACTCATGGAATCGGCCCCGGTGTTGCTCGACCATTTGTGTGGCGAATGTTTGCGGCATTTTTCCCTGTTGCAGGGGCATCTTTCCGATCTGTCGCTCCCTTTCCGGATCAATCCGCGCATGGTACGGGGGCTGGACTATTACAACCGGACCGCCTTCGAAGTGACCGCTGTCGGTCTGGGGGCACAAAACGCGGTTGCGGCGGGTGGACGTTATGATGGCCTGGTCGCCCAGATGGGCGGAACCGCGACACCGGCCATCGGTTTTGCGGTGGGAATGGAACGGCTGACGTTACTGCTCGATGCGGCGAAAAACACGCCCCGTCCCGGCGATGTCTATCTGGCAACCCTGGGAGACCGGGCGGAAAAGGAAGGATTGATGTTGGCGGAGACCCTTCGGGGGGCCGGCTTGACGGTCGAAATGAATCTTGGCGGTGGCTCCTTGAAAAGCCAGATGAAACGGGCGGACCGTTCCCGTTCCCGTTTCGCCCTGATGCTGGGCGATGCGGAAATCGAAAAAAAGGTTGCTCTCGTCAAGGAAATGTCCCTCGGACGACAACAAGAGGTCTCCTGGAACGACCTTCCCCGATTTCTTGGCGATTCGTCCTCCGTTTCATCGGTTCAGGATCATTATGAACCGCAACACGCACACCAAGGGAAACCACTTTGAATGGATAATATTTTTGAACAAATCGACGAAGAACTCGACGCCGACCGCGTTCGCAAGCAGTGGGAGAAAAACCGACCCTGGATCATCGGCGGTTTCATCGTCTTCTTTCTGGGATTGTTCGCCTATGTCGGCTGGGATGAATACCGTTCCCGACAAGACGCCACCGCCAGCGACCTGTTTCTGGCGGCGACCGCCCCCTATGAAAAAGAATCCTGGAGCGAGGCGGAACAATTGTTGCAGCCCGTATTGCAACAATTCGACAGCCATGGCTATGGCCTCCTGGCCCGGATCATCGAGGCCCGCACCCTCGCCAAATCCGGAAAAAAAACCGAGGCGGCCTCGCGGATGGAACAATTGGCCAACGATACCCGCGATGATTCCCTGCGCGATCTGGCACGTTACAATGCCGCCCTGCTCATCGTCGATGACGACGCCAGCCGCGCCGAAGCGATTCTGAACCAGATCCGCGACGATTCCCCGTTTCGCGGTCACGCCCTGGAAATTCTGGGACTGCTGGCGGAAAAACAAAACGACAAAATCAACGCCGCGGTGCGCTTTCAAAAAGCGATCGAATTGGGGGCCAAGGGCGATTTGCGCACCCGCCTGGACCTGCGCCTGGAACGTCTGGGAAAGACCGCCAAGGAGTGATCCTCATGAAACGATACCTTGTTGCGACAGGATGGCTTTTTTTCTTTCTGCTGTCCTCCCTGCTCGGCGGATGCGCCAGTTCACCGGGTTGGTGGCCCGGAGGGGATGACCCCGACAAAAAATCCCAGGCCATTCGTTCCTCCCTGGTCGCCCAACCGGGACATCCGACCGGATTGAAGGAACGCTGGAACACCTCGGTCGCGGGGAAACCCGACAAGCACTTTTTCCACCCCGGTCGATTCCTCGTCACCAACAGCGACATCTTCGTTGCCACCTACCAGGGGAAGGTCGTCCGACTGGCGCGCAAGGATGGAGAAATACTCTGGAAGAAACAGGTTGGGGAATCGATCAAGGGCGGGCTTGCCCTGGACGACAAGCATATTTTCGCCGGAACCGGGGATGGTGAAATGACCGCCCTGGACCGCGCCGACGGCAAGGAATCCTGGCGCCAAAACGTTTCGACCTCGGTCGCCTCCGCCCCGGTCGTGGCCGAAGGAAGGCTTTTCTTCACCACCCTAGATAACCGCCTTTACGCACTGGACACCGAAACGGGAGCAACCATCTGGGTCAACAACAATGCCCCGGAAATGCTGGTCATCATGGGTGCCGCCCCGCCGACGGTGGATCATGACCGTCTTTATGTCGGGTTGTCCTCGGGTGACCTGCATGCCGTCAACCGTTCAAGCGGCAAACTGCTGTGGAGCGACAATCTGACCGTCGTTGGCGGAAAGACAGAACTCGACCTGCTTCAGGATGTCGATGCCGCCGTCGTTCTCGACGGTCGCAACGTCATGGAAACGAATACCCGGTTGCTCTTCGCCGTCAATCATCAAGGACGGTTGGTGGCCCTGTCGCGGGAAAGCGGCACCCGGATCTGGAGCAATGATCTGTCCGCCATCCGCCGCCCCCTCGTCTGGAACGACCGGATCTTCGTGGCGGACGTCGATGGCAACATGCGCGCCCTGGGGATGGAAGATGGCCTGGAATTGTGGCGGGGGTACATCAGCGATGGTCTGTTGACCGCCCCCGTCCGTTACAGGGACATGCTTCTGGTCGCTGACAACAAGGGACGTCTGTTTTCCATCGATCCGACCTCTGGAAGGGTGTTGGGCCTCGACCGGATCGGCGACCCCATCATGGCCGATCCGGTGGTCGTCGGACAGGATCTTTATCTCTGGACCAATCATGGAAACATGATTCATCTCCAGATTCAGGAGAATCCGTAATCATTCACGTCATGGTTCCGACACGGTCGAGTAGACCGGTTCCTTCGCGAATTTCCGCAAAAACCGCGGAAATTCGCTTCGGGTGAAATGGCGCGTAAAAAACAAAGTCAAAATCAAAACCCTGGGGGCAATCCCCCATATATGGTCCACCCCGCAGATGCGAGAGGAAATTTCATCGATAGTGAAGGAA
>JADGCV010000037.1 GCA_015228815.1 Magnetococcales bacterium
GTTACAGTTTGCGACATCACGATGTCTCCCGTGTACGGTGATGGTTGACCACGGACCACCCTGTCGATCCTGCATCATGGATCTCATTGTTTAACGTTTGCAACAGATAAACCACAACCATTCCGGGATGCGTCATTTCCAAACGTCATGCCCACGAGGGGGAAAACCCGGAACGTCGATCGGTCGCTTCGAGTCCTGGATTCCTGCTTTCCAAGATGGTTGCGTGCGGTTCAGGAAGTCACTTTTTTCTTTCGTTCATTCCAGTCCGGTACATGTTTCTGCGGCGAACGGGTAATGGCCAGGGCCCCTTCCGGAACATCCTTCGCAACAGATGTCCCCGCGGCGATGACTGCATTCTTTCCCAGTCGCACGGGGGCGATCAACTGGGTATCCGAACCAATGAATACGCCATCCTCGATGACCGTCTTGTGTTTATTCTTGCCATCGTAGTTGCAGGTGATGGTCCCGGCGCCCACGTTGACCTTCCGACCGATTTCGGCATCGCCAATGTAGGCCAAATGACTGACCTTCGAGCCTTCACCAATCGTCGATTTCTTGATTTCACAAAAATTTCCCACCTTCGAGCCGCGCTGCATCCGTGCTCCAGGCCGCAGACGTGCAAAGGGACCCACCCCACTGTCGCCCGTGACCTCCGCACCCTCCAGATGGCAGAATGGTTCGATGTGAACCTTATCCCCGATGGCGCTATCGACCATATGACAGAATGGTCCAATGCGACAATCGGAGCCAATCTTTACCCCAGGGCCAAGAATGCACTGTGGCGCAATCACCGTGTCCCGGCCAATCGTTACATCCCCCGCCACGAAGCAGGAACCCGGATCGACAAAGGTGACCCCGGTCGCCATCAGCGCCCCCACCTTGCGGTCGCGAAATACCGCCTCGGCCCGCGCCAGTTGACTCCGATCGTTGATTCCTTCCAGCGACTGGCCATCGGCATGATGCACCGCGTGAACACCGCCCTCGTTCATCGCCATGGCAACAATATCGGGAAGATAATATTCTCCCTGGGCGTTGTCGTTGCCCAGGCGCCCGATCCATCCTTCAAGTCGGGACAAATTCGCCAGGTAAATCCCCGAATTGATTTCCCGGATGGCCCGGATTTCCGGAGTGGCATCCCGTTCCTCGACCACGGCCTGAACCATCCCCGTACCATCCCGGACGATCCGTCCATATCCGGTGGGGTGTTCCAGGGTGGTGCTCAACAATGTCAGTGAACACCCACTTTTCACATGGGACTGAAAGGCCTGTTCCAGAATTTCGGTGCGAATCAACGGAACGTCCCCGGCCATGATCAGAAGGTCTCCGGGAGTTCCGCGCAGTTCTGGAAGTGCGCTTCGTACCGCGTCGCCCGTTCCTTTTTGTTCCTTCTGGCGAACCCAGGTGATCGATCGTTCCGAGAACGCCGCCTCGACCTGTTGGGCGCCGTATCCCGTCACCACCAGTAACCGTGTCGGGTTCAATGGTTGGACCGCCTCCAGTACGTGGTGCAGGATTGGCTTCCATGCCAGAGTGTGCAACACTTTTGGAAGGTTGGAACACATTCGGGTGCCCTGGCCCGCCGCCAGGATGAGGACGGTACGTTGTGTCATGTCGGGTATCGAAGAAATAGTGAAAGAAAAAAGGTAACGGCCCAGGGACCCTTCCCCCCGGTTCGGGATTATTGAAAGAAAAAAGGGGGCTTAAGGGATTGCCCCCAGGGTTTTGATTTTGACTTTGTTTTTGATTTTGTTTTTCACGCGCCATTTCACCCGAAGCGAATTTCCGCGGTTTTTGCGAAAAGATCGGGACGCATTGCAAGTTTCCAGGCTGTGGATTTTCTTCGCAGGCTGTTACGCTTTTTCATTGACGATGTTCACGCCATTCCGACCATCCGCCGACAAACCCTGGCAAAGTCGCGGCGCCGCTTCCAGATTGATGATTCCGGTCCATCATGAGGCAGTTGCGTCAGTCGCTCCAATGCCTCCTGTTCTTCCGCTTCCGCCGCTCTTGGATCGATGAGGTCCTTTTCCACCGCCCGTTCCACCAGAAGCGTCACGCGATCGTTTCCGACTTCGGCATATCCGCCACTCAAGGCAAAATGATGCTCGTCCGTGCTTCCCTCCTTGACTACCAGAAGTTCCCCAGGAACAAGCAAGGAAATCAACGGTGTATGGCCCGCCAATACCCCGAACCGACCATCCTGACCCGGCGCCGTGATGAAGGTCGCCTTTCCGGTCAAAAGCAGCCGCTCCGGAGTGACCACATCCAGTTGAAAGGAATTGCCCATGTCACCGCCCTCCACCACAACCATCGACCATTACAGAAGAAAACGTCGTTACGAGGCGAGACGCTTGGCCTTGTCGAGGGCATCGTCGATCGTTCCCACCATGTAGAAGGCAGCCTCGGGGACATTGTCGTGCCGTCCTTCGATGATTTCCTTGAATCCGCGAATGGTCTCCGCCAGGGGAACCAAAACCCCCTTCTGTCCGGTGAACGCTTCGGCGACATGAAAGGATTGCGACAGAAAACGCTGAATCTTGCGGGCGCGCGACACCGTCAACTTGTCGTTTTCCGACAATTCATCCATCCCGAGAATCGCAATGATGTCCTGGAGTGACTTGTAGGTCTGCAACACCTCTTGAACCCGTCGCGCCACCTGATAGTGCTCTTCGCCAACCACCTGAGGGTCGAGAATGCGCGAGGTTGAATCCAAGGGATCGACCGCCGGATAAATGCCCATTTCGGCAATCTGCCGCGACAACACCGTTGTTGCGTCCAGATGGGAAAATGCCGTCGCCGGGGCCGGGTCGGTCAGGTCGTCGGCGGGGACGTAGATGGCCTGCACCGAGGTGATGGAACCGGTTTTTGTCGAAGTGATCCGCTCCTGAAGCGCCCCCATGTCGGTGGCCAGCGTCGGCTGATATCCCACCGCCGAGGGAATCCGGCCCAGAAGCGCCGACACTTCGGAACCCGCCTGGGTAAAGCGGAAAATATTGTCGATGAACAGAAGAACGTCCTGATTCTGCACGTCGCGGAAATATTCCGCCACCGTCAGACCCGTCAGCGCCACCCGCGCCCGCGCTCCCGGAGGCTCGTTCATCTGGCCATACACCAAAGCCGCCTTGGAATTTCTGTAATCCTTGGGATCGATCACTTTGGATTCGATCATTTCATGGTACAGATCGTTTCCTTCACGGGTCCGCTCGCCGACCCCGGCAAACACCGAATAACCACCATGCCCCTGGGCGACATTGTTGATCAATTCCATGATCAACACCGTCTTGCCGACTCCGGCCCCGCCAAACAGTCCAATCTTCCCCCCCTTGGCGTAAGGCGCCAGAAGATCGACCACCTTGATTCCCGTTTCCAGGATTTCCGCCTCGGTCGATTGATCCGCGAACGAGGGGGCGGGTCGATGCAAGGGTAGAAAATCTTCGGTCTTGATCTCTCCCAACTCGTCAATGGGGTCGCCGACGACGTTCATGATCCGACCCAGAGTCGGACTGCCCACCGGAACCATGATCGGATGACCCGTTCCGAGCACCTCGGTTCCGCGCACCAGGCCATCGGTGCTCTGCATGGCAATGGTCCGGACCGTCTTTTCACCAATGTGTTGCGCCACTTCCAGGACAAGGCGCGGCTTGCCTTCCCTCTGAATATGCAGGGCACTGAGAATGGCCGGAAGTTCTCCCGAGAATCGTACATCCACGACCGGTCCAATCACCTGAACCACCCGTCCCACGTTCTTGCTCATTGGTAAGACTCCATCCATTGGCTGGATTGTTCGATAAATCTTCGCGGCCCCAAGGTCCCGGGGGCGGGACCTGACCGGTCATCCCTTCAAGGATTCGGCACCACCGATGATTTCCATCAATTCGGTGGTGATGGCGGCCTGCCGGGTCCGGTTGTATTTGATCCCCAACCTGCGGATCATGTCTCCCGCATTGCGCACCGCATTGTCCATGGCGGTCATGCGCGCCCCCTGCTCCGAGGCGTCCGCCTCCACCAAAGCCTGATACAACTGTACCGCAACGCCATGAGGGAGCAGTTCCGCCAGGACTTCTCCTTCCTCGGGCTCGTACATGGGGGAAGATACCTTCCGTTCCCCGTCCGCCTCAATGCCCATGGGGACGAGTTGCTTCCAGGTCAGTTCGATGTTCAGCGCCGATTTGAACGTGTTGTACACCATCTGACAACTGTCGAATTCCCCCTTGGCAAAATCGGTCAGGACCTGGGCCGCCAGGACGGCATCGACTTTCTGAAAGGACAGATCCTTGGTCATCCCCGAAAAAGAACGGCGCATGAGCGCCGGATATTGCCGCTTGAGAACATCCAACCCTTTGCGGCCAACACAGGTGATGCTGACCGTATGACCGCTTTCTTCCAGTGATTTGATTTTGGAACGAACTGCCCGAATGACGCTGCTGTTGTAACTGCCACACAATCCCCTGTCGGCGGTGAATACCAGGAGTTCGACCCGTTTTCCCTTGGCAGGGGTCAGGAGCGGCGGGGCATTGTTCGGATCCACTCCGGCGGCGATGGCCCCGATCATCCGGGAAATGTGCCGACTGTAGGGCCGCGCCGATTGCGCCCGTTCCTGAGAACGACGCAACTTGGCCGCGGAGACCATCTTCATCGCTTTGGTGATCTGCTGGGTGTTCTTGACCGAGCGGATCCGATTGCGCAGACTCTTCAGATTGGCCATCGTTGGGTTTTCCAGTCAATATGCGCTGTCGTCGGTATGCCCCTCATGCCGCGGATGGGACCTCGACGGTCTCTTCGACATCGTGTTTGGCGATGAACGCGCTCAGAAGACTTCTCAGACGCTCCTCGGTGGCATCAGAGATTTTTTCTTCCTTGCGGATGGTCTCCAGAACATCGGCATGCTGGGTACGCATGTGTTCGAGAATCCGCGGTTCCATCCGTGAAACCTGATTGACTGGAACGTTGTCCAACAATCCCCGCGTTCCCGAAAAGAGAACCACCGCCTGTTCTTCCATGGAAAGGGGTTGGTATTGCGGTTGTTTCAGCAGCTGCATCAGCCGTTCGCCCCGATGCAGAAGTTTTTGCGTCGATGCGTCCAGATCGGAACCGAACTGGGCGAAGGCGGCCATTTCGCGAAATTGCGCCAGGTCCAATCGCAGAGTCCCGGCAACCTGTTTGGTCGCCTTCACCTGGGCGGCACCGCCGACCCGCGATACCGACAGACCTACCGAAATGGCCGGCCTCATCCCCGAATAAAACAATTCCGATTCCAGAAAAATCTGTCCGTCGGTGATGGAAATCACGTTGGTCGGAATGTAGGCCGAAACATCTCCACCCTGGGTCTCGATCACCGGTAGCGCCGTCAGCGACCCCCCGCCAAGGGCATCGCTCAATTTGGCGGCCCGCTCCAGAAGGCGCGAATGGAGATAAAACACATCCCCCGGATAGGCCTCGCGTCCCGGAGGACGGCGCAGGACCAGCGACATCTGCCGGTAGGCGACCGCCTGTTTGGACAGGTCGTCATAAACGATCAGGGCATGCATGCCGTTGTCGCGATAGTATTCTCCCATCGAGCAACCGCTGTAGGGGGCGAGAAATTGCATCGGCGCCGGATCGGAGGCGGTCGCCGCGACGACCGTGGTGTAGGCCATGGCCCCGTGATCCTCCAGAATCTTGACCACCTTGGCCACGGTCGAGCGCTTCTGGCCGATGGCGACATAGATGCAATACACCGGCTTGTCGGTTTCGTGGGAACGCTTCTGGTTGATGATGGCGTCCACCGCTACCGCCGTCTTGCCCGTCTGCCGGTCGCCGATGATCAGTTCCCGTTGCCCTCGACCGATGGGGACCAGGGCATCCAGCGCCTTCAGGCCAGTGTAGAGCGGTTCATGAACCGATTTGCGCGAGACGATGCCTGGCGCGATCAGTTCCACCAGGCGCGATTCCCTGGCATTGACCGGTCCCTTGCCGTCAATGGGAACCCCGAGGCTGTCCACCACCCGTCCGAGCAGCTCCTTGCCGACAGGGACCTCGACGATCCGTCCCGTCCTCTTGACCGTCGAACCTTCCTTGATTCCCGAATCATCGCCGAAAATCACCGCGCCGACATTGTCTTCCTCCAGGTTGAGGGCCATCCCCTGGGTGCCGTCCGAAAAGGAGATCAGTTCGCCGGCCATCACCTTGTCCAGGCCGTGAATACGTGCGATGCCGTCACCGACCGCGATCACCTGACCCACTTCGGAGATTTCCACTTCCTTGCCGAAGTCGGCAATCTCTTTTTTGATAATTTCGCTTATTTCGGCAATGCTGATCTGCATCGAATCACCCTCTCAATTGCGCTTTCAGCCGGTTCAATTGACCTCGCACGGAATAATCCATCATGACGCTTCCGATCCGCACGACCATGCCTCCCAGAAGTTCCGGGTCCTGTTCAAAGTCAAGTCGGACCTCCTTGCCGGTGCTTTGGGAAAGGATTTTGATCAAACGCTCCTCGTGGGATTTGATCAGGGGTTTGGGAGCGGCAACCCGAACGGTGATGACGCCGCTTTGTTCTTCCTCGATCCGGTTGTAGGCGGCGACGATCTCATCGATCAAAACCATGCGCCGCTTGTGGATCAGAAGATTGAGAAAATTGGCGGTCAGGGGATCGCTGTCGCTCTTGGCGAGAAAGGTTTCGATCAGCCGGGACTGCCGTTCTCTGGGGATGGTCGGGTTGGTGAGCAGTCCGTGCCATTCCGGGTTGGCGGCGGAAACGGCATGAAACTCCCGAAGGTCTTGCCCCACTTTTCGTAACAGACCACGACTCTGGGCAAGATCCGCCAGTGCCGAGGCATAACGTTTGGCCAGGGTGCTTGAATGCACGATTGGGAGATCCTTGGCAACGATTGATGGATGTCAGGAGAAAGTCCTCGAGGCCTGAGGTCCATGCGCCAAAACGATCGCCGGGCGATCCGTGCTTCCGGCCCGTTTTCCTGACGATTCAAGACTCTTTCGTGTATCCAGCCTTTCTCCTTCGACACACACTCCTTAACATAGTTTGCGTTCCAGGTTCAACGTTCCTTCTCCATTTTATTGCCAGGATCGCGTCAAAGTCGGTTGGTGCAGGCGTCACCTTTCCAGGAGGCGCAAGGGCGGCCCTGGTTTGGCGGCTGGAATGACGGCAAGGATTAACAGTGAAATAACGTATAAATAAGATTGTTACGCACGCATGAAAAATTATTTCTTTGAGTTCTGACCGGGGTCATGATTTTACTCCAAATACTTGAAGCAATGCCTGAATCACTCTCTGGATGTCCCTGGGGGAAAGTTGTCCCAATGCGCCCCGGATCAAACGATGGTCCAGAGTGAACAACTTGAAACGCACCTTGGACGGAGATGGCAGACCGGCCATTTCCAGATCCTGAATGGAGCAATCCATCGGCCAGGGTGCATTGGCTTCCGAGGTGATCATGGCCATTACCGAATGACCCGCCTGGGTATTGAAAACCGCCTTTTCGGACAACACCAGGGCCGGACGATTTTTTGCCGTCTCCCGATCGGTAAAGGGAAAAGGCACGCGGACCACTGCAAACCGTTCAAAGGTCACGATAAGCCTCCTCGTCCGCGGTTCCACGCCATTCGGTCATGGTCTCTTCCACCGTTTGCAGATAGGCCATGTCCAGGGATGCGACCCGGCGCACATGAGCTGAACCATCGGCGGCCAGTTCCCAGACAATGCGATCTCCCGGTTCTACACGCAGGGCGGCCCGGATTTCTCTGGGAACAGTGGTTTTTCCATGGGTGGACACCTTGGCAATGGCAATCATGGCAGTCATCTCCGCGAAAACATCCCCTTCCAGGGATGGCCGATGAACGGGAACCCCATCCATGGCGCGGCATGGCCGCGACCAGACAAGGGGGTAGGCGTTCTTCGTTCCAATTCGGCATGTTGCGATCTTCTGACACCAATGCCGAAAATGAAAGGGGTACGCCATGGAGACATTTTTAGCGGAACATGATGGAGAAGTCATTGGAATAGTGTCGGGATTTGACCGATTGGTGTTCCGTGGAACGCTGTGTCCCCTGGCCGTGTGAATGGGATGAAGTCTTGGTCTTGGCCAGGTTGAAGCCGCGCTTGCCCTGCTTGGCAAACGTCTTGCCGTCACGGTCGAGGATGCGGCGTGATCGTCGTCTCCTCGCGGAGGCGGTCAACCGAGGACGGCACGAATCATGGCCTGGGTGATCGTCCCCATGCGGATGATCCGGGGTTGTTTCTCGTCGAAGGCGACGATGGTGCTGGGGGGGGTATCGGGGGGGCAGTGGCCCAGCTGGAGGCAGTCGATCTCTGCTCCAAAAAGGTCGATGACTTGTTTTCCGTCCCGAAGGGGTGGCGCTCCGGAACGATTGGCGCTCGTCGATACCAGGGGGCGATTCCAGAATTCGAGAAGGGTTGTGACATGGCGGGACGAGGAATGCCGGACGGCAAGGGTTGATCGTCCTCCGGTCAGGGGGGCGGGGAGACCGGGGCGGGCGGGAAGGATCAACGTCAGGGGACCGGGCCAGAAGTGTTCCATGAGCCGGCGGGCAGTGACGGGGATGGCGGCGACCAGGGGATCGAGGGCCGGGCGATCGGGAATCAGGAGGATGAATCCCTTGGCGGCATCGCGTCCTTTCAGGGAGAGGATTCGCTGGAGCGCCTCGGGATGGAACGGATCGGCCCCCAGGCCGTACACCGTTTCGGTGGGATGGGCGATGATGCCACCGCGGCGCAGGGTTTCACGGGCGATGGCACGTTGCGTTTCGGTCGGGGGGTCGTTCAGAAGGGTGGGGACGGAGGTCATGGGAACCTGGATCCGTGGTGCGGGATGAACATGCGACATCCCGACCCTTGAGGAGACTTATCGATGATCGATGGTGATTCCAATGTCGTGCGTCACACGGCACTGGGCTCTTTATTTTGCAACCTGCCGGACAGGCGGCAGGCAGGTGCTCCCCGCAGCAGGCCTTCCGTCGATAGATCTTCGTCCAGTTCTTCCCAATGGATGCCATAGCCTCCACCGCAAACTTCCCATTGATTGCGCTGGTTTGGGGTAGCCTTTTCAAGTTTGGGAAACCATGCCAAAGGTGCGGAAATGGTGCGGCCATCCTGCAACCAGACAATAATGGCATCGTCGGTGCATTCCACGTTGGCAACACGTTCATCCGCTCTGAGTGCCAAAATACCCATTCCAACGCTCCATCAGTAAATTTCGGTGTTCCAGTAACAGAATCCGCATCTGCCTTAACTCTGTTGCGGAATACCCTGCATTCCAAGAGAGTTGCAGAGGGTTAAGCCAGAATTTTGCTGACTTTCCATCCTTGTCTACATGGACATGGGGTGGTTCATTCGGTTCGTGGCTGTAATGATAGACACGGAACCCGGATGTTCTCAGAATCGTCGGCATGGATTCCATATCCAGACAAAACAGATGAGAAAATCCATGGAGTGGAGGTTTTCCTGCCCGTATACCATGCACTTCCTTTCGGACCCCACTTTCTCGTTGTCCAGGAACCCAATCATCAAATTCTACGCTACTTTCGTATCGTATATGGCGTCAATGGGATATCCATTTCCCGATATGATCCGCCAACCGTTCCCGAAGGGCTTGATCCTTCTTTTCCACCCCTTGGGCCATTTCCAGATGATACGCCCGCAAGCGGTCCGCGAGGTCTGGACGGGTCAGGGCAAGAATCCGAACCGCCATCAGGGCAGCGTTGACCGCGCCCGCCTTGCCGATGGCCATGGTTGCCACGGGGATGCCGGCGGGCATCTGGACGGTTGCCAGAAGGGCATCCATGCCCTGGAGTGCCGTCGCCGACAACGGCACTCCGATGACCGGCAGGGGGGTGATGGCGGCGACGACGCCCGCCAGATGGGCTGCCGCTCCCGCTCCGACGATCAATGTCCGGATCCCCCGGTCCAGGGCCGCGGTGGCATAACGATGGGTCCGTTCCGGGGTTCGGTGGGCCGAGGTGACCAGCATCTCGAAGGGGACCGAGAATTCCGTGAGAATCCGGGCTGATTCGCCCATCACATCGAAGTCGGAGTCCGATCCCATGAGAATGCCGACGAGGGGTGAAGGAGTCATTGGACCTCCTTAGGAAAGGGCGCGATGGGCGATGTCTCGCCGGTAATAGTGGTCTTGCCAGGAAATCAGCGCAACCGCTTCGTAGGCGCGGTTGCGGGCCTCGGTGATCGTCATGCCCAGACCGGTCACTCCGAGGACACGTCCTCCCGCGGTCACGATCCGCCCGTTGTCGCGGCGTGTTCCGGCGTGGAATATCAGGATATCCTTGAGTCGGGCCGCGGCATCGAGTCCTTCGATCGGTTTCAGAATGGCGTGGTTTCCGGGATAGCCGCCTGCCGCCATGACGACGCAGATGGCCGGGCGGGGATCCCAGTCGATGCTCATTCCTTCGAGGGAACCATTGGCGGTCGCCAGCAGCAGGGGAACGATGTCCGAACGCATGCGCGCAAGGAGGGGTTGCGTTTCGGGATCGCCGAAGCGGGCGTTGAATTCCAGGACCTTCAGGGTGTGGCCATCGACCATCAAGCCGGCGTAGAGCAGGCCGCGGTAGGGACGTCCCTCGCGGGCCATTCCGCGGACCACGGGTTCCATGATTTCCCGGACGATGCGTTCGTGCAGTGTCGGGGTGACGACCGGCGCGGGGGAATAGGCGCCCATTCCTCCCGTATTGGGTCCGGTATCCCCTTCGCCGATGGCCTTGTGATCCTGGGCGCTGGCCAGGGGCAGAATTCGTTCCCCGTCGGCGAAGGCCATGAAGGAGACCTCTTCGCCGGTCAGGAAGTCTTCGATGACCACTTCGTTTCCGGCATCGCCGAATTCACGCGCGATCATGGCGCGGTGAATGGCGTGTTGCGCCTCTTTCAGGGAATGGCAGACCATGGCCCCCTTGCCCGAGGCCAGGCCCGAGGCCTTGACGACGATGGGAATCGTCTGTTTGCCAACGTGGTCCAGGGCCGCCTCGGCTTCGGTGAAGGTATGATAGCCTGCGGTCGGGATGTGGTGTCGGTGGAGAAAATCCTTCATGAACACCTTGGAGCCTTCGAGGGCCGCCGCTGCCGACTGGGGGCCAAAAACCGCCTGTCCGGCGGCGCGCAGTCGGTCGGAAAGTCCGCCAACGAGGGGGGCTTCGGGGCCGATGACGGTCAGATCGATGTTTTTTTCGATCGCGAATCGTTCCAGGGCGTCAAGGTCCGTTACCGGCAGGGCGACGCACTCGGCGACACCAGCGATTCCCGGGTTTCCTGGGGCACAATAAAGTTTGCCGACCCGGGGGGATTGGGCGATTTTCCAGGCAAGGGCGTGTTCACGTCCGCCACCGCCGACTAGAAGTATTTTCAGGTTCATTGATGAACTGTCCAGGTTGTTCTTGCCAGATTCCCGAGGATCAATCGATTCGATCATCTCCATGGATTGGAGGCGCGTCGGGAACCTCATCGAGCGCCTGGAAAAAGTTTTTCAGGTCCGCTCGTCTGGCGCGTTCCTTCAGCAGATGTTCCGTTTCGATGGCCGACATCTTTTCAGCAATGGCCGAAACGAAAAACTGGTTCATGGAGGCGTTATCCTTTTTCGCGGTCTTGCGTACCGCCTCCATCAAGGAATCCGGCAGTCTTAAGGGATATTGGCTCATGTCCGTTTTTCCCGAAGTACTTTGAGAAACTCACGAGGCGTTAGAACTTTCAATCCAAATCTTTCTTTTGCCACGACAAAGTCCCTGATGTTGAAGGTTACGATGGCATCCGCCTTTCCAGCCACGGCAACCTCCACGATCATATCATCCCCGGGGTCGGGAAGAAGCGGTCGCCAAAGATAATAGAGTCGGGGACGCTCCGACACGGCCAAAAGAAGATCAAGAACCGCGTCGATTTTTTCCTCTTTCCATGGAATGGGAAACGTTCCCTGACGTTTCAAAACCGCTTCGTATTCCAAAAACACCGGTACCGAAATGATCGGTGTCACGACCGGGCCATCACTACCGATGCATCGGAGAATCTGGTAGGAAGCCCCTTGGTTGGAGCGTAATCCAGCGACCAGGACATTGGTATCCAAGACGACATGCATACCGGACTCAATATCATGGATTACATGTGATTTCAACAGGACCGTGATGAATGTCCACCACCCGCCGCATCGGCTCCGTTCGTTTGACCACCGAGGTTTCGTTTTCCGGTCATCGATCTGGACGGTTGGATTCAAAGGTGAGAAACTTGAATGATGGTCGAATTTCCCCATCCCGAGTGCCACAGGGAAAGGAACGGAACATGAAGCATGCCGAAGATCCCGCCTGGCCCCTTGCCGAAGGGGTGGTCCGATCCAACGCAAACAGCGTGGTTGTTTTTCTCCTTATTTTTCTGCCGGCCATTTTTCTCACGGTGGTGCTGGATGTCCTGGGCATCTTCGAGGAATGGTTGTGGCGCGGCGAACTCTGGTTTCTGGATGAGTTGGCCGCCATGCTGTTGCTGTGCGCCCTGCCGTACATGACCTACCTGGTTTATCGACTGTTTCGTCTCAATCAAGATCTGCATCGGGAAAAAGGTGCCATCCGCCGTCTGCATCAACGTCATGAATCCATCCTTCAGTCTGTCGGAATCGGCATCTTCGGACTCGACGAAGGGGGACGGATCACCTTTGTCAATGCCGCCGCCACCCGAATTCTCGGCACGACCGCTGTCCGGCTCAAGGAAGGGTCTCTCCGAACCCTGCTCGGGACGGTCCGCGAAGAAGAAAACGCGCCCTGGTCAAGTCTCCTGGAGGAAACCCTGGTCGATGGGAAAATCCGCCTGGACCTTCAGGAACGGTTCCGGCGCGGTGATGGAACCTTGATTCCCGTTTCCTGCGGTGTCTCGTCGCTCGATCCGGAAGCGCCGACACAAGGGGCGGTTGTCACCTTTCAGGACATCACCTTGAGACAACAAACCGAAATGGAACTGCACCGACTGGCCAATGCCGTCAACCAGACCGCCGAAATGATCGTCATCATCGATCCCGATGGGGTCATTCTCTATGTCAATGCCGCCTTCGAATCCATGACCGGCCATCGTCGTGAGGAGGCGATTGGAACCAATCTGACACAACTGCCTGGAGATGGGTTGGGTCATCAATGGAATCGACGGATTGCCCAGGCCTTGTCCCAGGGGGTTCCCTTCCGGCAGCGTCATCCCGCCGCGAGGAGAAATGGCGCCATTTTCCAGGCCGACATCGCCTGGTCTCCGGTACGCGACCCGGAAGGACGGATCACCAGTCATTGCGTGGTGGGGCGGGACGTGACCCATGAACTGGAACTGGAACGGCAACTCAGGAAATCACAACGTCTGGAGGCAGTCGGAACCTTGGCTGGCGGGATCGCCCATGATTTCAATAATATTCTCACGGTCATTCTTTCCTATACCGAACTGACCATGGACGACCTGATTCCGGACAGTCTTGAATACCGCAATCTCAAGGAGGTCATGACGGCGGGCAATCGCGCCAAGGAATTGGTCAAACAATTGCTTGTCTTCAGCCGCGGAACCGAGCAGGAACGGACATGCCTGACCTTGTCGCGGGAGATCCGGGGGACGATGCCTCTGATCGAGGCGGGACTTCCCGAGACCATCCGTCTTCAGGTGGCGATGTCACCGTTGGAGGAGCAGGTGTTGGCCGACCCGACCCGAATCCGTCAGTTGGTCATGAACCTGTGTACCAACGCGGCGGAGGCGATGGCACTTCGGGGCGGGGTGATCCACCTGGTTCTGGAACGGGTCGTGGTCGATCGGGAAATGATCGCGACCCATCCTGCGTTATCGCGCCTGCAACCGGGACCGCACATGGTTCTGGGTGTCGGTGATCAGGGGGCGGGGATTTCCCCGCCCCATCTGGAACGGCTTTTCGAACCGTTTTTTACCACAAAAAATGTGGGAAAGGGTTCGGGATTGGGATTGTCGGTGGTCCATGGTATCGTCCAGTCCTTCGACGGCGCCATTACCGTGCGCAGTGTCGAAGGACAGGGTTCCTGGTTTCAGGTATTTCTTCCGGCAATCGGCCCGCGGCAGCCGGGATCAATGGTTCAGGTCGGTCAGGGGAACGATGAGCATGTGTCGAATTCTTGTCATCGAGGATGAGCGGCAGGTCCGGGAAGTGCTCAAACAGATGCTCGAAAGGGCGGGATATGTGGTCGATACCGCGGAGGATGGCCGATTGGGCCTGGAACATTTTTCCAGACAACCCGCGGACATGGTGATCACCGACATCCTCATGCCCAACAAGGATGGCCTGGAAACCATCGAGGAACTGACCGGGAAAAATCCCAACCTGCCCATCATCGCCATTTCCGGGGGCGGACCGGGCGAAAAGGCCCAGTTCGCCCTCGATGTCGCCAGGATGTGCGGTGCGGTGCGTGTTCTGGCCAAGCCGTTCTCCAGAAAGGAAATTCTGGAAATGGTGACCGAACTCCTGGCCGCCAGGGATCAGGCTGGCGAGTGACAATGTCCGGTTTAGTTTCCGGAGGTGGAACAGGTGTTCAGGCCGATGATGGGATAAAACGGACAGAATTTCATCAGGCCTGTGGCCAGGGGAATGATGCCGATCCAACCCCATGGGGTCTGGGGACCGACGAAGACCAGGGCGATCAGGACCAGTCCTGCCACGATGCGAAGAATGCGATCGATGCCACCGACATTGGCTTTCATGGGTCGTGCTCCTTGCAAAGGTATTGATGCTTTCGCTTTCGAAAGGCATCGTACCATCCTTGACGGGAAAACTTCAAAAAAAAATGTGATTTTCCTTGAGCCCGCCGTCGCGGCTGCCGAAAGGGGTTTTGACGCGGTGAATCCAGTCGGACATGGAACGGAGCGATGGTCTTATGGATTTTCTTGATTTTGTCTATCAGAATGCCCGGGTTCGCTTTCCCAGGGGGATTCCGGATTCGCCCGATGCGGTGCGTATCGACGACCCGGTGCTGTTGCAACAATTGCTGACCATCCTGACTCTGGACGGTGAGGTTCCCATTCTTTTGCATATGGGCGATCAGATCTTCGATTATCATTCCTTCCTGAAGATGGCTGCCGGGGATGGTGGGACCGAAAAAAACCTGTATCTGCTCATCCAGGCGTTGATTCCTCCCATCGGCAATCTGCGCATACGGCGCGCCGATCTTGTCGTTCTCAGTTTGAATACCAGGGCCTACAATGTCGTCATGGAGGTTCATTTCATTGAGCAGTTGGGCAATCATGCTCTGAAGATTTCCTTTCCCCGCGAGGTGATTATCCGGACCGAAAAACGCAAGTCGGTCCGGGTCAACGTCGATGCTGCCTGGAATCTTCACCTGGAGATGGCTGTCGGACGCAAGGAGGTTCTGCGGCCCCGTCTGGAAAATGTCAGTTATGGTGGATTTTATTTCAAGGCGCCCGAGCAGCATCCCAGATTGGATTCTGGTGGGCAGTGCCTGGCCCGTTTTCTCTGGCCGTCGATGAAGATCGATACCCGGATCAACACGACCATCATCGAAACCTGCGGCAAGAACGGCGATCCTTTCTTCCGGGCGCGGTTCACCTTCGAGATCTACGACAAGACGATGCAACAGATGGAAAGTCTTGTCGCTTCCGCGCAAAGCATGCACCTGAAAAAACGCAACGCCCTGTTCGGGCATTGGGAGATCGTTCTGGATCGAAACGTCCGCCATTGACCGGAGGGACTCCGGTCTTTGGGGTGTGGGGGGGCGTCCCGGCATCGATCTGATCGATGGCATCGACGGGACCGGAGGCGCTCCGTGAAAGGTGGTTTCGGATTGCCGCAACATGGGGTAGATTGGGATACCTTCCTTTTCTGGCGGCTCCGGGACCAACCTCATGAGACCATCCCCGACATCGATTCCTGTTGCCATCCGTTTCGTCCATCGTCCCCTGTCCCGATCCCGCGAGGACCTTCCGGGGGCATCGTGATGGCCGAACCGTCTTTTCTCCATGAGGCGTGGCAGCGCTTGCGGGTGGTTCTCGACCTTGCCCCCGACGCCATCGTGACCTTCGACGAAGAAGGGATCCTTCTTGATGCCAATCATGCTTTCGATGACCTTTTTGGATACCCTTCCGGATCGATGATCGGAAAACCGGTCACCCAGGTGTTGGACCGCGAGAAGATCCGTCGGGTGGAAGGAGGAGGGGGGAAATGTTCTTCTGGGAGACATGCGCCCCTTCTGGAATGGTGTCCGCCGTTTCAGGAAGGGGTTTTCGAGGGGGAAGGGATCGGACGCGATGGCGGTCGGTTCGCGGTTTGGTGGACGGTGGGGCGGTACCGGTTGGGGGAGGTCGGGCGCCTGACGGCGATTTTCCGGGATTTGACCCTGCACCGCCAGACCCTCGATGCGCTGGATGAGGCCTATTGTGAACTGGAACGGCGGGTCCTGGAGCGGACCCGGGCCCTTGAAGAGGCCAACCGTGTATTGCTCCGGGAGGTGGCCATTCGCCGCGAGGCGGAGGAACAGCAGAAGCTCTTCGCCAAGGTGTTCGAGGGGGCCAGGGAGGGGATGCTCATCACCGATGCCCAGGCACGCATCGTGGCGATCAACCCATCCCACGCCGAACGGACCGGATATCCTCCGGAAGAGGTTCTGGGAGCCAATCCAAGCATGTTTCGTTCCGGGCGTCATGGCGCCGACTTTTACCGTCGGATGTGGCAATCGTTGCGGGAGACGGGGCAGTGGAAGGGGGAAATCTGGGATCGAAACAAGGGGGGCGAGGTGTTTCCCCGATGGTTGAGCATTCATTCGGTGAGCGACGAGGCGGGGCAGGCCAGTCATTATGTCGGGATTTTCTCCGACATCACCCACATCGAGGGAACCGAAGAGCGAATGCAGCAACTGGCCTATTTCGATCCCTTGACCCAATTGCCCAATCGACTGTTGTTTCGCGATCGGGTGATCCATGAAATTGCGATGAGCCGCCGTACCCATTCGCAGGCGGCCCTGTTTTTCATCGACCTGGACCGCTTCAAGTATGTCAACGACACCATGGGGCACGATGCCGGGGACCAACTGTTGATGGAGGTGGCGGGTCGTTTGCAACGACGGTTGCGCCAATCCGACACCATTGCCCGCATGGGTGGGGATGAGTTTACCGTTCTCCTGCCCAATCCTGGCAAGAGCGTCGATATCGGTCATCTGGCCCAGAAGGTGATCCTGGATTTGCAGCAACCCTTTGTCGTCGGCGGCAAGGAGTTCTTCATCGGCGCGAGTATCGGCATCACCCTGTTTCCCGATGATGGCGACGATTATGAAACCTTGAGCAAAAATGCCGACATGGCCATGTATCACGCCAAGGAGGCGGGACGCGGCGTCTATCGCTTTTTCTCGCCGCGGATGAACGAGCGGACCACGCTGCGGTTGTCGTTGGAAATGGACCTGCGCAAGGCGATGGAGCAGGATGAATTGATTCTTTTCTATCAGCCGAAGATCCAGGTGTCCACGGGGCGGATCAGCGGCATGGAGGCCTTGATCCGGTGGCGCCATCCGCAAAAGGGGATGGTCAGTCCTGGAGACTTCATCCCCTTGGCCGAAGAGACCGGTTTGATCGTCCCGATGGGGTTGTGGGTGCTGCGCACCGCCTGCCGCCAGGTTCGGATTTGGCGCGACATGGGCTGGAAGCATCTCCGGGTGGCGGTCAACCTGTCGCCACGCCAGGTCCAGGGAGAGGAGATCGTCCGCGAGGTCGCCGGAATCCTGGAGGAAACGGCTCTGTCCAGCGATGGCCTGGAGCTGGAAATCACCGAATCGATCGCCATGTCCGATGTGTCGCGGAGCATCGGCATCATTCGGGAATTCAGACACATGGGACTGCACATTTCCATCGATGATTTCGGTACCGGGTATTCCTCGCTGAGTTATCTGAAATCGCTTCCGCTGCATGCCTTGAAGATCGATCAATCCTTTGTTCGCGACCTGGTCGAAAATTCCGATGATGCCTCCATCGTCACCTCGATCATTTCGATGGCGCGGGCAATGAATCTGGAGGTGGTGGCGGAAGGGGTGGAGACCGCGGCTCAATTGGCCTTTCTGGCCAGACAAAACTGTGCCCAGGCCCAGGGATATTTCTTCTCCCGACCGGTTCCGGCGGATGAATTCCTGGAACTGTTGAAAAAACAGGGGTATGAATAAGGGGTGAAGGAGGGTCTTTATGACGGGTGATTTTCCCGGGTGTGGGTGCGGGGTTGGAATTTTCCAGAAAAATTCATGATGCCTTTCAAAAACGGAGTTTTCTCTTGTCGGATTATGATTCGGGCTACAAACTGCTTTTCAGCCATCCAGACATGGTGCGTGACCTACTTCGAGGGTTTGTCAAGGAGGAATGGGTTGAACAACTGAATTTTTCCAGTCTGGAAAAGGTGAGTGGCAGCTATGTCGCCGATGATCTTCGTGACCGGGAAGACGATGTGATCTGGCGTGTTCGTTGGGGAACAGAGTGGTTGTTCATCTATCTGCTTCTGGAGTTTCAATCCTCCGTGGATTGGATCATATCGGTAAGAACGGACGCCTATATGATGCTCTTGTACCAGGATTTGGTCAAGGCTGGGCATGTGAAGCGTGGAGATCGACTTCCTCCCGTGCTTCCGGTTGTTCTGTACAACGGCAAGTCGGCCTGGACGGCGGCAATGGATGTATCGGAGTTGATTACACCGGTTCCTGGTGGACTTGATCGTTATCGGCCACGCACGAGGTATCTGCTTATCGACATTGTACGGTATAGAAACGCCGAATTGGTGCCTATGCGTAACCTTGTCGCGGCGCTTTGCCGGTTGGAGAAGAGTCGGACGCCTGGAGAAATTCGCGATGTAGTGGCACTTTTGGTCGATTGGTTGAAAGCCCCGGAACAGTTGAGTTTGCGGCGAGCGTTCACGGTGATGCTTGGGCGCGTGTTGTTACCCAGGCGGGTTCCTGGGCAGGCAGTTCCGGAGTTGAATGATTTACAGGAGGTAAATGCCATGCTGACCGAGACTGTGGGAGAATGGACAAAAGAGTGGACTCGTGAAGGTATCCAAATTGGCAAGGCAGAAATGCTGACCCGTCAGCTGCAACGCCGCTTTGGCACAATGCCTGACTGGGCCAGTGAAAAAGTCGTCAAAGCGGATCTTCCCTCTTTGGAGAATTGGAGCCTTCGCATCTTCGATGCCCAGTCTCTGGACGATGTCTTTGTCGACAAGCCATGACGCGACCGAAGAAACTTTTCCGCGGAAGTGCCCGCGCAACGATTTCGGGCGTGTACCGAACCTCTGGGGCGTTTTTATTGCAAGGCAAGGGATATGAGGATTCGTCGTATGGCGATCCTCATGGCGTCAAGATCAGCGTTTTGCGGCGCCTTTGGACGGGTGCATTCCGGACCAGGGGGGGGTGTCGCACAGTTGCGGCGGGTTTTGTCTTTGCAGGGAACGGTAGAAATTGCGACACATCGGGGCATGGGTGCTCTGTTGCGGACAGTTCTTGAGTCCGTCTTCGAGCATCTTCTGATAATTTTCCAAACGAATCAGGCAGTTGCGACGCCAGATGCAGGCCAGGTAACGTTCCTGGTCGGGACCGGGCCATCTTGGGGGCGAACCGCAGCGTTCCCTGGCATTGTTCGCGGGCGGGGCAAAGACCGGTTTTCCTTTTGTATTTTGTTCGTCGGGTTCCACTGGGGCCGATGCCTTGGCGACCGCCATCTCCCGTACACTCCGACCGGATGGAGGATCTTGAAGGGACGGCGTGACGTTTTGCCTTCGTGGCACGGGGGGCGTGTCGCCTGACAGCCCTCCCGTCATCGCCACCGGAGTGGATGGGGTGGCCGATGCCGCGGGCGGGGAGGGGGAGAGGAGCGGGGCTTCCGATAGGGTCTCCGACGATTCTTCGTTCGCCGGAGAGGCACTGACGCGGTCCTGGTGGTTGTCCTGCATGATTCCGGGGTCGATGGCGGTGACCGCATCGGGAAAATCCAGATGTTCGAAGCGTTTAAGCATCATGGACAACCATTCCGTTTCCTCGGAGAATCGCGGCAGGCTTTGCAGGGGCCCGTTGGGAGCATCGACAAAGCGAAGCAACAGCACGAAAAAGCCGATGCCCAGGAGCATCCCCACGAGATAGGGGGTCACCGAACGGAAAAACCAGTGGATGCAGCGTCCGATCACGTTCCGTCAACCTTCCTTGTGATGTCGATCATTGTGCCGCCGGTGGAAACCGGGCCTCCTTTGGGGGCGATCAATCGTCGATGGTCAGTTCCTGGGGATGGGCGGCGCCATCGCGTACCAGAAATCCATTGAGATCCAGTCGTCCAAGGGTATCGAGCGAGACGATCAGATGCAGGACCTCGGGATCGTAGGCCTCGCGAAGGTCTTGGGGCGATGGCATGGCGGGCGCCGCGGGATGACTGTGATAGATGGCGATGACCTGTTCGCCACGCTCCCGCAGATCCTTCATGAGTTGGATCTGTTGTGCCGGATCGGCCAGGAAACGGCGTTCGTGACGCAGGCTGTTGGCGAGTGGATGCCATGCGGTGATGGTTCGTGGCGTCTGTCCCGACAGAATGCCCACGCATTCCTCGGGGGCCGTTTTCAGGGCATGGGCGAGGATGCGATTGACGATGGGCCGGGGGATGACCCATGCCGTTTGCGGGATCGGTTCCGCCATGGTTTGTTTTTTTCCGCCGGGCCGGTTGAAAATCTTATATGACGACTTGCCAAAAGGGCGTCCTTCTGACCTATTATAGCGCTGTTGGGAAACGGTACACGGAAAAATCGCACAAGCGGAAAAAAGCATCCCGTTGATGAAAGCCTACCTCCAAAGGGTTCATCCGCAATCCGGTGTTGTCTGGTTTTATTCCATCCAGATTCAACGCGATCTTCTCGGAGAATGGCAACTGATCCGGGAGTGGGGGCGTTCCGGTTCGTCGGGAACCCTGCGGCGTCAGATATTCGACGACCTTGATCCCGCGCTGGAAAGCATGGACCTGTTGGTGGAACAGTTGCGGGAAAAGGGATTCAAGGTGGTCATGCGCGAGGGGTTGAGTGCCGAGATGGCCCATTGAGTCTTGTCGCGACCGGTGGGGTGTGGCCGGATTGCAAACCATCAGGATGGAACATCATCATTGAACGAAGGAAATTGGCGATGGTCGAACCTTTTCACATGGCCATGGAAGCGGGGGTGCTTCAGGTCAACTGTCAGATATTGGCCAATCGTGAAGCGGGTTTGGCGGTGGTCATCGATCCGGGTGGCGACGCCGACCGGATTCTGAAAGAACTGGATCGCCTTGGGGTCCGTTTGACCCACATCATCAACACCCATGGTCATTTCGATCATTTGGGCGGGGTTGCCGACCTCAAGGAGAGGACGGGCTGTGCATTCTGGATCCATCCCGGAGATGCACCGTTGGTATCCGCGGCCCGCCAACATGCGAGGGCGTGGGGCCTGCCCTTTGGCGCGCCGCCCACGATCGATCGCGAACTGGCCGACAACGAGGTCCTTGAAGTTTCCGGGATGGAGCTTCAGGTCATTCACACCCCTGGCCACACACCAGGAGGGGTCTGTTTGCGTTGGGGCAATCGGATGGCGGTTGGCGATACCTTGTTTCAGGGGTCGATCGGACGCACCGACCTTCCAGGCGGCAATCATGCGCAACTGATCCAATCGATCAAGAACAGGCTCTTGCTCCTGGGCGATGACATCGTCTGTCATCCAGGACACGGACCGGATACAACATTGGGCAACGAACGCAGGCACAATCCTTTTCTCAACAGCATGTGGTCGTTTTCGTGATCCAGGGGAAAGAATCCGGATTTTTCTATTCACATCAAGCTAAACTCGGGGTCGTGGAGATTGCTGTTCGAGGCCGTTAACCGGCAGGGAGTTGGCCCGTCCATTGGAGCAGCAGGAGATGCGACGGATGTCTCCGAAAGGCATCAATGCAGGACCCGTGTTCCGGGGACTTCCATGAAAAAGGGGGGGATCGGAACCGGGAACTGTTCGCCATCGTCGGTCACGAACAGATAACTGCCCTCCATCTGGCCCGTGGTCGTTTTCAGAATGGTCCAACTGGTATAGTTGAATACACCACCCGGTTCCAGCCGTGGTTTCTCTCCGACGACCCCTTCGCCACGAACCTCCTGCCTCCGACCGTTGTCCGACAGTATGATCCAATGCCGCTGCAAAAGTTTCGCGGCCCTCGGTCCATCGTTGTGGATGGTGATGGAGTAGCCAAAGGCGTATTCACCATGTTCCGGATTGGAATGCGATTCCAGATAGTGGGTCGCCACGGTGATCCGAATGTCTGTCGGCTGTGATCGTGCCATCGCGTGATGCTCCAGGCAAGGGGTCGGAAAGGGTTCACTTCTTGTCCTTCGACTTCTTATCGCTTTCGCCGTTCCATCTGGATGCGGCGATTGAGTGCTGTTCGGGAAATGCCCAGCATCGCCGCCGCCACACCCTGGGATCCGCCGCTTCGGCGCAATGCCTCCGCCATCAGCAGTCGTTCCGCCTCCCGGAACGTCGGCAGCGGACCCGAAAGTCCTCGGAACAGGTTGGCCGTTTCTTCGAGACCACTTTCTTCCCCCCGCCCAAAGGGGCGATGGGATACCAAACGCCCGATAGCCGTGTTGTCCATTCCAAGTTCGCCATCATTGTGACATGCAACGGCGTCATGTACCAATGCCTGAAGTTCGCGAATGTTGCCGGGGAATGGATGGGCGGCAAGGGCCTCCAGAAAGGAGGTGGCGATCGCGGGCCGGGTCCGGTTCATCGCCTGCGCCGATTCGGTCACAAAGTGGTCCACAAGCAGCGGAATGTCCTCCATCCGCTCACGCAAGGGTGGAATCGAGACCTGATGCGCCGAAAGACGATAGTATAAATCGGCGCGAAACGTCCCCCGGTCCACCTGGGCCTTGAGATCGACGTTGGTGGCGCAGACAATCCGGGCATCGCTTCCGCGAGGGGTGTCGCTGCCAAGAGGATAATAAAGATTCTCCTGGAGCAACCGCAACAGTTTCACCTGCGATTCCGTCCCAAGATCCCCGATTTCATCGAGAAACAATGTGCCGCCCTGGGCCTCCGCCACCATCCCCTGGCGAAAACCTTCCGCTCCCGAATACGCGCCCCGAACGTGTCCGAACAGGGTATCGGAAAACATGGCGCCGTCGATCCCGGCAACGTTGATGGCGATCAATGGTCCCGCCAGGCCACTCGCCCGATGCAGCCCTGCCACGAGGAGTTCCTTTCCGACGCCTGTCTCTCCATGGATCAATACCGGCTGACTCGAAGGGGCGATTTTTTCAAGATAGTCGAAAATGGCCAACATTCGTTCGTTGCGCGTCTTGATCGCGGCGAAGGGGGGGGAATTCCGTGTCGAGGGGTGCGTTGTCACGGAGGCGGAGGGGTGGGGTTCATGTCAAACGCATCAGGCTGATTTCGCGATGGAAGGTGATTGCCAGACTGGGGGTTTTCCTGTCACCAACCAATAGGCATATTCTGGCGCCAGATCGAATCCGCAGGGCCACGCCAGGGTGGGCCATTCGTCAAGAAAGACGCGGCGGAACTCTTCCTGGTTGCGTAAGGGCGTGGCGCTTGGGGTGGAATGCACCAGTTCCGCCAGATCCGCCACCCCGCTTTCGCCTGAGTTGAAGGTCAAACGCAAGCGGTGGTCATCCAGGTATTCCACGGATTGCACGGTAACGAGCATGGCATTTCTCCTCACACCAACGGAGGAAGCGTGTAGAACTTCTTGCTTTCCCACATGAACAGCAATTTTTCTTGATGCAATTCCGTCCACTCTTTTGTTGGGTGCGTTGCTCTCAGGGGCTTCGCCCCTGGACCCGCAACACGATTAAAACTGGTCGAGGATTTTGTGATTGATGCGAATGTCGGCCAACGTCCACAAACCATCCAGATAGGCGGTCAACTGCTCCAATCCCAACCCCTCTTCGACCAGCCCGACCATTTTTTTCCGTTCCTGTTCCTTGAATTTCGTTCGGTCCGCCGTTTCGATCCCCTTGAGGCGAAGCAGTGTCAGAACCCCTGAATTGTCGATGATCTCCCGGTGCATCGGCGCCTCCATCGTCAGTTTGAACGCGGCGGCGCGAATGGCCGTGCCAACTTTGGGATGTTCACCGGAACGGGTGAAGGGGTCGATGGACTCGGCCTTCAGGCCAGGATGGGCCGTGACCGCCTGTTCCCAGGGCGATCCTTCCGTCAATTCCTTGAGGATTCGTTCCATCCGTTCCCGGGCCAGTTTGGCCCCCTGTTCCTGTTTGTAATCCCGGAGAACCTGCTCCCTGACCTCTTCCAGGGGACGGGGTTGCGGTTCCTTGCGGTCGTTGACCCGGAGGACCATGAATTTTCCTTCGGACAATTCCACCATCGGACTCAATTCACCCTTCGTGGTCGCGAAAGCGGCATCGAGAAATTTTTTCTCTTGTTCCAGTCCGTCGAGTTTGGCCAGATCCTCGCGGCTGAAAAAGTCGAGTTCCTTGTAGCGCAGGTTGAGATCGCTCGCGATCGACTTCAAATCACCGGAGGCAAAAACCTGATCCTCCATCACCGCCGCCCGTTCATAGACCAGGTCCATGGCCTTCTTTTCGGTCAAAAGGGCCTTGATTTCCACCTTGACCTCCGGCTCCGGTCGTATCCGCGCCGCATGGACCTCATCGACCCGGATCAGGTGGATCCCGAACGGGGTGAGCACCGGCTCCGACACCACCCCCTTCTCCAGGGAAAACACCGCCTCCTCGAAGGCCGGAACCATCACGCCACGCGCGACAAGTCCCAGTTCCCCTCCCTGGGACGCCGAAACATCCTCGGACACCTCCCGGGCAACCGCCTCGAACGCTTCGCCCTTGTCGATGCGTCCCTTCGCCGCCACGGCTTTTTCCCGCGCCTGCTCCTCCGTGACGCCATCCCCGATCTTGAACAGAATGTGCCGGGCGTTTCTCTTTTCTTCCTGCCGGTATTCTTCCTTGTGTTCATCGAAATAGTCATCGATCTCGGCATCGGGGATGACAACGGTCTCGCGAAGGCTGTCGCTGCCCAGGAGGATGTAATGAACCTGCACCTGGGTCGGGGACACATAACGTTCGTGATTCCTCTCCAGATGGGCCTTCAGCTCGGCATCCGTGGCGGTGATGGTCGCCAGGATCGGTTCCAGGGGCAGGGTCAACAGTTCGACCGAGCGTTTTTCGTTTTCCAGAGCGTACAGATTGTCGATGAAGAGATCCGGAACATTCAATGGCGCGGTGAGCGCCTGCTGCAACTGCGCCGCGATCAGGTCGGTTTTGAGCTTTTGTTCATAATCCCGTGGCGACATCTGGTTGTTGCGCAATACCAGGGCATACCGTTCCGGATCAAATTTTCTCTCGTTGTGAAAGACCGGATTGGTGGCGATCTGATCGCGCAGGGCAGTGTCGGAGACCGTCAGACGCATCTCATGGCTTTTGGCGAGGATCAGATTGCGGTTGATCATGGCGTTGAGGGTTTTTTGTTTCAGACCGAGAACCTCGGCGGTCTTTTTGTCGAGCGAGCCGCCGAACCGTTGGCGCATGCGTTGGAATTCGTTGTCATAGGCCATGGCGAACTCCCTCGGGCCAATGGCCCAATGATCCGCTTCCGCCACCGGTTGCTGGTTCTGACTGTTGACATAGTCTCCGACCCCCCAGACCATGAAGCTCAAGGCGATGAAAAACAGCAGCAGTTTGACGATGAAGGTGTTGGCGCCCTTGCGCAGTATCTTGAGCATCGAATGGGAACTCCGCGTACTGGGGAGAAAAATGTTGGCGACGGTGCTTCGCGGTGGAAAAGCATAGAGTTTGATCGAGGAAATATCCAGTCCTTCTCCCTGGATCACTGCAAAATCTTCACCATTACGGCGCCATGCGCACTGTTTTTTCATGGGGAGGGACGTTGGCGAGGGGGGGCCACGATCTGGAAGGAAATCAAGGTTCGTTGACGCAATTCTTTCCTTCCGGTAGGTTTCACTGCATTATGGGATGGTTTTTTTCAAGGATCGCGTGGACCGAGGCCCCGGTTCGTCTCGTTTCGGGGTAGCGCTGGTCCGACCTGGATCGTGGAGTTGGGCATTCGGAATGTACGTCATTCGTGGCAGGATCAATATCGTTCCCCGTTTCCGGGAGGCGGTCGTCACCATTGGCAATTTCGATGGTGTTCATCGTGGGCATCAGGCGATTTTTTCCCGGCTTTTGGACCTTTCGCGGCGGCATGGCGGGGCGCCGAAGGTCGTGATCACCTTCGAACCCCATCCGCGGCGTTTCCTGGGAAACGATCCTTCCATGGCCCGCATCATCCCCTTGCGGTCCAAGATCGCCAGGCTCGATGGCGCGGGGATCGACGCTGTTTTGATTCTGCGGTTCAATCGTGATCTGGCAACCTTGTCGGCGGAGCAGTTTGTCCAACGCACTCTGGTGGCGGGATTGGCGGTGCGCGAGGTCCTTGTCGGCGAGAATTTTCGTTTTGGTTCGGGGGGCGAGGGGAATCTGGAATCGTTGCGGCGCATGGGACGACAATTGGGGTTCGGGGTTCATGGACAGCCATTGATGCGGGTTGGCGATACCGTTATATCTTCATCGATGATCCGGGCAGTGGTCGGGCAGGGGGACCTGGACCGGGCAGGGATCCTGTTGGGGCGTCCCTTTTCGATGGAGGGTCGGGTGGTTCACGGGGAGCGGCGGGGACGGGCCATGGGGTTTCCGACCGCAAACATCCCGGCATGCAACATGCTCCATCCGCCCCTGGGCGTTTGGATCGTCAAGGTTTGGCTGGAGGGGGTGGCGTATCGGGGGGTGGCCAATCTTGGGGTCAATCCGACGTTCGGTTTGGGGGGGCGTCGGTTGGAGACGCATCTTTTCGGCTTTTCGGGGGATCTGTATCGGCGCTGGTTGCGGGTGGAGTTCCTGAAGTTTCTGCGACCGGAACGGAAATTTTCCGGCATCGACGAATTGAGGGAGCGGATCGCGGAGGATGTCCGGTTGGCAAAGCGCTATTTCGCCGATGGACCAGAGGTGTGACGTGACTTGAGGCTGGGACAGTGATCGATTGAAATTCTTCAAGGTGAGACCGACCGTGGATTACAAGGATACCGTACTTCTGCCGCAAACCGGGTTCGCCATGCGCGCCAACCTGCCCGCCCGCGAACCGGAACTGCTGCGACGATGGCAGGACCTTGGCCTTTATGATCGGTTGCGACAACAGTCGCCAGGTCGGCCCCGCTTCATCCTTCATGACGGCCCCCCCTACGCCAATGGTCATCTTCATATCGGCCACGCCATCAACAAGGTCCTCAAGGACATCATCGTCAAATCGCGCCAGATGATGGGGTTCGACGCCGATTATGTCCCCGGCTGGGATTGCCACGGCCTGCCGATCGAAACCAAGGTCGAACAGGAACTGAAAAAGGAGGGAAAAACACGGGAATCGATCGATACCGTCACCTTCCGCCGTCGCTGCCGCGACTACGCCGGCCACTGGGTCGAAATCCAGAAGGGAGAATTCATTCGCCTGGGGGTGATCGGCAACTGGGATCACCCCTATCGCACCATGGACTACCCCTTCGAAGCGGACATCGTGCGCGAATTGGGGCGGTTTCTCGCCAACGGCGGGCTTTACAAGGGATCCAAACCGGTCTACTGGTGCGTCCATGACGTGACCGCGCTCGCCGAAGCGGAGGTTGAATATCAGGACCATACGTCCCAGTCGATCTACGTCAAATTTCCCCTGGCCGCAGACCAGACTCTGACAGACATCGACCCGTCATTGACCGCCATCCGGCCCGTTTCCGTGGTCATCTGGACCACGACCGCCTGGACCATTCCCGCCAACCTGGCCGTGGCGCTCCATCCGCAATTGACTTATATCGCCCTCGAAATCCTCGATCCCGCAGGTCACGCCAATCTGGTGGCGGGGGAACTCCTGATCGTTGCCGAGGGTTTGTGGGAATCGGTGGTCGATGCCCTCGGCATCGCCCGCGACACGGTGGCCATCCGTTGTCGTTTTTCCGGCAAAGACCTGGAGGGGCGTCGCTTTCGCCATCCCTACCTCGATCAGGATGCCCCGATCGTCCTGGGCCGCCACGTCACCCTGGAGGCGGGGACCGGTTGTGTCCACATCGCTCCGGGCCACGGACATGAAGACTACGAGGTTGGCCTGAACTACCACCTTCCCCCCTTCAACCCGGTGGATGATCGCGGTCGGTTCACCAGCGAAACCCGCGAATTCGGCGGTCGGTTCATCTTTACCGCCAATGGCGAAATCATCGAACATTTGCACCGGATCGGTCGTCTTCTGGGAACGGCCCCCCTGCAACACAGCTATCCCCATTGCTGGCGCTGCCATCAACCGGTGATCATCCGTGCCACCCCGCAATGGTTCATCTCCATGGAACACAACGACCTCAGGCAAAAGGGACTGGCCGCCATCCGCGCCACCCGCTGGATTCCCTCCTGGGGGGCGGAGCGAATCTTCAACATGGTGCAGGGACGCCCCGACTGGTGTGTCTCGCGGCAACGGGCCTGGGGGGTGCCGATCACCGTGATTTCGTGCAGTGCCTGCGGCGCCCATTGCACCGGACCGGAGGTGATCGAATCGGTGGCCCGGGCGGTGGAACGGGAAAGCGCCGATGTCTGGTTCCAGAAACAACCCCATGAGTTCCTTCCCCAGGGATTTGTCTGCCCCCAATGTGGCGGCGGCGAGTTTCACAAGGAATCCGATATTCTCGATGTCTGGTTCGACTCGGGAGTGACCCATGCCGCGGTCCTGGAAAACAATCGTGCCGATGGCTGGGGACTCTCCTGGCCCGCCGATTTGTATCTGGAAGGCTCGGACCAACATCGCGGCTGGTTTCATTCAAGCCTTCTGGCCGCGGTCGGCACAAGGGGGACGGCCCCCTACCGGGCGGTCCTGACCCATGGCTTCGTCGTCGATGGCCGGGGACGAAAGATGTCCAAGTCTCTGGGCAACGTCATCGCTCCGGAAAAGGTGATCAAACAATACGGCGCCGACATTCTGCGCATGTGGGTCAGCGCCGAGGATTACACCGGCGATATTCGCATCTCGGACGAAATCCTCAAGGGCCTGGCCGACAGTTATCGCCGCATCCGCAATACCATGCGTTACCTCCTGGGCAATCTTCACGGTTTCGATCCGGCACGCCACGAGGTGGTCGTGCAGGAAATGCCCGCTTTGGATCGCTGGGCCCTCGATCGTCTGGCCCATTTGATCGACCAGGTAACATCCGCCTACGAGGAATTCGCCTTCCACCGTGTCTACCAGGACCTCCATTATTTTTGCGCCGTGGACATGGGGGCTTTCTATCTGGACATCATCAAGGATCGCCTCTATTGCGACGCCGCCGATTCGTTGTCGCGCCGTTCGGCCCAGACAGTCCTCGCCGCCATCCTCGACGCGCTTGTGCGATTGATGGCCCCGATCCTGTCGTTCACCGCCGAAGAAATCTGGCTCCAGATGACGCATCGTGCCGAGGATTCGGTCCATCTGGCGCCCTTTCCACAAAATCGTCCCGAATGGCGGGACGATGAACAGGCCGCCGTCTGGAAACGGTTCCGCGAGGTCCGTTCCGAGGTTTACCGCATCCTTGAAACTCTGCGCAACGACAAGGTGATCGGTTCCTTCATGGAAGCCCGGGTCCGGATCGTCGCCACCCGGGAATGGTGCGATTTCCTGGGTTCTTTCGATCAACTGGCGAGACTCTTGCTTGTTGCCAGTGTTTCGGTTGTCTGCCAGGAGGAGGTCGTGTCCGATGAGACTGCGGTTGATTCTTCCCTGGCGGGATTGCGGGTCGAGGCGCTGCGTTCAGGGGGGGCCAAATGTCAACGCTGCTGGAATTGGGGCGAGGATGTGACGGGTGTGGCGGGATTGGAACTGTGTCCCCGTTGTGTCGGGGTGGTGGCGGGTTTGCGCCGATGACCGTTGATGGTTGGAACCGAAACGGGTGGCTTGTGGGGATCCCCCTGGCGCTTGGGGTGTTTTTGATCGACCAGTGGTCCAAATGGATGGCAGTGGCCGAACTGGGAAGTGGCCGGCGGATCATTCTCTGGGAAAACTTTTTCGATCTGGTCCTGGTGTACAATGTCGGCGCCGCCTTTGGCATGTTCAAGGATCTGGAACCGGGGTGGCGTCATCTTGTCCTGGGCGGCGTGGCGGTCGTGGCGGTGGTCGCCATCGTCATCGTCCTGGGACGGACGACAAGCCTGTGGTTGATCGGCGGCATGGCTTTTATTCTCGGCGGGGCGCTGGGTAATCTGGTGGATCGGATTCGTTTGGGCAAGGTGGTCGATTTTCTTCATGTCCATTGGCATGATCTTTCCTGGCCGGTGTTCAATCTGGCCGACAGCGCCATCACGGTCGGAGTCGCGATGCTCCTGCTCGACTATTTCCTTAACGATGAAGACAAGGAGACGGCATGAAGCGGTTTTGCAAGGTGATGATCCTCCTGGCGGGGTGTGGCGGGCTGGCGGGATGCTCCAATGCCATTTCCCTTCCCTGGGAGCAGGATTTCCTGGATCCGGGGCGGGTGGCCACTCGTGAACCCCTGGAAATTCCTCCCGATCTGAGCGAACTGCCCAACCCCGATGTTCGCAAGGAAGAGCCACCCCTCGATGCCTGGGTCAACCCCGATGGACCGGGTGGTACACGGACGGGAAACCCGGAAGGGTCAAATTCGCGTCTTCCCTTTGCCATTCCACCGGTCCGTGAGGACAATGAAGGTCTTTCCCGCAATGAAAAAGAAAATCTTCCCGGATGGATGGATGCCCCGATCAAGGCACACTGATTGCGGGGGATCGGCTGCGGTCTTTCTGTTTTTTCTCCTGGTTTTTGTCGGGCCGGGGCGGGCCTGGGGCTGGGAATCGGAGGACTTCACTCTGGATAATGGCCTGCGGGTCATTCTGGTCCGGGAGTCCAAGGCGCCGGTGGTCGCGACCCAGGTCTGGTATCGGGTCGGGGCGCTGGATGAAGTCGCCGGGAAAACGGGGTTGGCCCACATGTTGGAACACATGATGTTCCAGGGAACCAAGGCGGTTCCAGGGGGGGAATACAGCCGGATCATCGCCCGTCATGGCGGCGAGGAAAACGCCGCGACCGCCTGGGACCATACCCAATACTGGTCCCGGCTCGCTTCCAGCCAACTCGAACTGGCCTTGAAGCTGGAGGCGGACCGGATGGAAAACCTTGTGTTCCATCCGGGCCGGTTCGGCTCGGAAAATCATGTGGTGCGTGAAGAGCGGCGTACCCGGACCGACTCCAATCCCCAGGGACGCTACTTTGAAAAATTTCGTCGGTTTTTCTTTCAAGATCACCCCTATGGCCGCCCGATCATCGGTTGGATGAAGGATATCGAGGGGTACACCCTGGCCGATGTGGCAGGGTGGTATCGGCGCCATTATTCTCCCGACAATGCCATCCTCGTGATCGTCGGCGACATCGAGTTCATTTCGGCCAGGGACAGGGTGCGGCACTGGTTTGGCGGGATTGCCCCTTCGGGACGGAAGGAGCGGTCGGCGTTGCCGGACCTGCCGGAGGGGAGCGGATTCCGGAGGCTGGTTCATCGGGATCCCCAGGTCATGGCCCCTTTCATGCAGATTTCCTGGTCTGTTCCTTCGCTGGCTTATGGTGCCACCGGGGATGCCTATGCGTTGGATCTCCTGGCGGCGGTTCTGGGGGGGGGCGGGTCGAGCCGTTTGTACCGTCGTCTTGTGGTTCAGGAGCAGAAGGCGGTTGCGGTGCAAACCCAATATGCGGGGTCTTCCCTGGGGGTTGAAACCTTCGACATTTATGCCGATCCACGCGATGGCGTCCCGGTTGACGATCTGGAACGGGCGTTGTTCGCTGAAATGGAAACCTTTTTAGCCAATCCTGTTTCCGAGGCCCAGTTGCAACGGGCCAAGAATGGATTGCTGGCGGAACGGATCTATTCCCGGGATGCTGTCCAGCATCTGGCGACGATGATCGGACGTCTGAGTATCGTCGGGGTCGATTGGAAACGGGAGATCGAGGATGGTCCGCGCATGATTCAGGAGGTGACGGCTGAACGTCTTCAGGAGGTCGCGGCTCGTTATCTGACCCGGGACAGGGCTGTTGTCGGGGTTTTGACGCCATGACCAGGTTTCCATGGTTTCTTGTCCTGATTGCGTGGATGTGTGTGGTGACCGTGGCTGGTGCCGCGACGTCTCTGGAGACGGCCCGTTTTCTGACGACCCGTGGTGGAATTCGGGTCTATCTGGTGGAAAATCATGCCAATCCAATGGTGGAACTCAATCTTCTGACCCGTGGCGGTTCGGTGTTTGATCCCAGGGGGCGGGAGGGGGTTGCCTATTTGACGGCGTGGATGTTCAACGAGGGGGCGGGTTCGATGGATTCGGAGGCTTTCCGGGATCGTCTTGACGAACTGGGAATCCGCATGGATGGCAATGCCAATCGTGACACTCTGGAAGTTTCCATGACGACTCTTTCGCTTCATCTGGAGGAGGCGTTGCGACTGTTGTCCCTGGCGGTGTTGGAACCGCGCCATGATGTTCGGGATTTCGAGCGTGCGCGGCAGGAGACCGTGGTTGCCTTGAGACAGAAGCGGGAGGATGCCGACTGGCTGGCGGGCGAGCGTTTGTATGCCATGATGTATGCCGGGCATCCCTATGCCCATCCGCCGATGGGCTATGAGGAGAGTCAGGCCCGTATCACCTTGAATGATGTGCGGCGTTTTCATGTTTTGAGCTTCCGTGCGCCGCAGATGGTGATCGCGGTGGCGGGCGATGTTACCGAAGAGACCCTGGGGCCACTTTTGGAACGCCATTTTGGCGGGGTCGATGTGCGTCCTTCGTTGCACGGGGCAATTCCGGAGACAGGGACTTTGGCTTCGGGGGGGACGGTTCATTTGGAAATGGACAGTCCGCAGACGGCCATTCAAATGGGGATGATCGCCATGGATCGGGAGGATGCCGATTATTATCCGATGGTGGTCTTGAATCAGATTCTGGGGGGGCCGGGTTTGACGAGCCGTTTGAACGAGGAAATTCGCGAAAAGCGGGGTTTGACCTATGGGATTCATAGCCATTTCGCTCCGTTGGAGAAGCGTGGTCCCTTGACGATTTCGATGAAGACCCGGACGGAGGCGACGGCGCAATCGATCGGCTTGATTCATGAGGCGATGCGTCTTTTGGCCAGGGAGGGGGGGGACGCGGATGAATTATCGGATGTCAAACGGTATCTGGTGGAATCCTTCGCGCTCAATCTGGACACATTGAAAAAACAGGCAGCGACCTGGAGTTTGGTGGGATATTATCGGCGGGGCATTGATTATCTTCGTCGTTGGCCGGAGCGGATCGAGGCAGTGGGGCGGGAGGATATTCAGCGGGTGGCGCGTCGGGTTCTGGATCCCGAACGGTATGCGACGGTGACGGTGGGGCGAAAAAATTAAGTGAAGGGGGGGGGCCTGGGCAGTTACGTCAAAAGAAAAACTTTGGAGGCTTTGCCTCCAAACCTCCATTGGGAAGGGGAAAGCCCCTTCCCAAACCCATCCTTTGACTGTGGTGGATCGTTTCCATTTCCATGAGCACACCTTTTTTCCTTTTTCTGCCGCCGCTCGATGGGGACAAGGTCCTTTTCGTCGGTGGCGATGGCGGACTCGACCAGGTGCGCCGCGAACCGGCAGGAGTCGCCGCCTTCGCCGCCCGTGGACAGCGCGTCATTCTGGTGGTTCCCGGACGAGACATCCTTTTGACCCGCCTTACCCCTCCCGCGGGGGCAAAAAAACGACAACTCGAAAAGGCAGTCCCCTTTCTGCTCGAAGACGATCTGCTTTCCCCCGTGGAACAGTTGCATTTCAGCCTGGGCAAGATCGGCGCGGATGGCCGGATGGCGGTTGCGGTGGTGGCGAAGAAAATCATGGATGGATGGATGGCCTTCGTCGCCGAATGGGACATCCGCCCCCAGGCGATGATCATCGATTTCCTTCTGCTTCCCTTCACTCCGGGAAAATGGCAGGTGTGTACCGAGGAAGACCAGGCCTGGGTCCGTCTGGGGGATGACGAAGGGTTCATGATCGAACGCGACAACCTGGAACTGTTCTTGTCGCTGGCCTGTCAGCGCCCCGAATTGCCGGAACGGATCCGATGGGTCGCATTCGACCGGGATGACGACTCCGACCGCTTTTCTCTTCCGGTTCCTGTGGACCGGGTCATCGGCCATCGCGACCGGGTGGTGGAGATGGTCGGTGGCGATGCGACAGCGGGGGGATTGAACCTGTTACAGGGGGCCTATCGTTCGGCGGGTGTGTTCGGCGGTGGATGGCAACAGGCACGTTTTGGATTGATTCTGTTGGCGGTCTGGCTCGTGGCGCGAACCATGATCGGAATGGTGGAACTGCACTATCTGGAACAACGGGAAGCGGTGTTGAAAAATCAATCCCGAACCATCCTGACCGAGGTGTTTCCCGATATTCATGTGATCGTGAATCCGAAGGGGCAGATGATGCAACGCCTGGAGGAACTCAAAGGACAGGAAGGAAAAAACCGAAACGAAGGGTTCATGGACTGGCTGACCAAGGTGGCCATGGCGGCCCGGGGTGTCGAAGGGCTGCTGTTTCATCGGGTCAATTATCGCGATGGGACCCTGGGGCTGGTCGTCAAGAGTCCCGACACGGGGCGGCTGGAACGGATGATCGATGTATTGACGAAGCAGTATGGCTTGCGTGCGGTCTTGCGCAAGGCGGATCGCGGTACCGACGGGGTCGAAGGGCAGATCGACATTGGAGCGGTGTAGAAAATGAGCGACTGGTCGGGATGGATGGATGTCTGGCGCGGCCTTGGCGGGCGGGAACGTCGCCTGGTGGTGATCGGCGGGGTAGCATTGTTCGTGGCGCTCTTTTACGCCATGGTGTGGTCCCCGTTCATCGAAGGTCTCGGCCATGCCCGGCAACGGGTGGCGGCGGGGGTCGAGGCCGTGACGTGGATGCAGGGTCGGGCAACGGAGGCAAAGAGGTTGCTGGCGGCTCTGGGGGGCGGAGAAACTCCCATTCCAGCAGGATCCCTGTTGTCTTTCGTTCAGGAGAGCGCCAGCAAGAGCGGAGTCGGTACCGCCCTGAAAGGAGTGGAACCCACGGGTAACGATCAGGCGTTGGTTCGATTCGAACAGGCCCATTTTCATGCCCTGGTCGCCTGGCTGATCGAACTGCACTCCAGAGGGGTGGAACCCTCCTCGGTGACGCTGGAGCGCGAACAGGAACCGGGAAAGGTGCGGGCCCGTCTGGTCCTGGGGCGCCGGGGTGGATGATGGGAACCAGGGGGTATCTGGCACTGGGGGTCGCGGGTTACCTTTTTTTTCTTCTTTCAACCCTGCCTGCGGGGCTGGCGTGGTCGTGGCTCGCAATCGATCCCTCGGTGCTGGTCCTCGGTGAAATGTCGGGAACCCCGTGGTCGGGGACTGCGGGACGGGTGGTCGTGGCGCATTTTGAAACGGGGCCGTTGCATTGGCGGATCTCTCCCGAATCCTTGTTGCGTCTGGCTCCCCGGGTCGATTTTTCCCTCGATGGCCCGGATGGATTGCATCTCCAGGGGGCAGTCGTGGGGGAAAAAGAGTTGATCCTGAATGTGCGCGAGCTTTCCTTCGTCGCCTCCCTCGCGGGTTTGACACCGCTGCGGATGCAATTGCCGGTCGATCTTCTGGGCCGGCTGGCGTTCAGGATCGAACACCTGGCTGTGAATCGCGAAGGACGGATCATCGCCATCGACGCCGGGGGACGCCTTGAGGATTTGATGATCGGCGTCCCCTGGGATAAAAAACTGGGAGGCTTCACCCTCGAAGCCGAGCTTGGAGTGGACGGGGAGGTCCTGATCCATATCAAGGATGTCGATGGGGTTCTTCGTACCGCCCTGGTGTTGAAGATTTATCCCGATGGCCGGTATTCTCTCAGAGGGAGCCTCAAAGGGGGAAAAGACATGGATGATCAAATGGCCAATCTGCTCCGGCAATGGATTGGATTCGAGCGCAATAAACAGTTTCCGGTGCGGATCCAGGGGTACTTGTAATAAACAATAGTGAAGGAAGGAAAAGGGTGGTGTCCGCACTGACGGAATTTTTCGATTCCCTGAATCGGATATCCGGAATGACTTGAACGACGACTCATGCTATTGTGTCGGTCATGACTGAAATTTCCCAGCCGCATGATAATCTGTTCCGGGTTCTTCTGTCTTCGCCGGAGACGGCGGGTGCTTTGTTGCGGGAACGATTGCCGCCCGAGGTGGTCAAACTTCTGACCTCCGAACCGCCGGAACTGGTCGAAGGAAGTTTTGTCGCGGAAGACCTGCGCCATTGTTACTCGGACCGCGTGTTCCAGGTCAGAACGGTCAGTGGAAGGCCGATGTCGATCTATGTCCTGATCGAGCACAAGAGCTACCGGGA